>JAUVZB010000061.1 GCA_030602785.1 Dehalococcoidia bacterium | reverse complement strand
CCTTGGGACTGGCGCCGGGGAGAGGGGATCGTAATCTACGCGACAGGCTCTTACGCCTAAGGGGCACGTCTGATTCCCCTCTCCCGCGACATCGCTGGGACACTGTACATCAAGATACAAGGGGCAGGCCTCTGCGCCTGCGCGTGGGAGGGGGCGATGGGGGGTGTGCAATGTAGGGACACGTTGCACGTGCCCGTGAGGTGGGGTTGGTGGGTTGCCGGCAAGGACGTGTGCGTATTGCCGAGGATGGCCGCCTGCGTGGCGACGGGAGAGGCATGCCTCTCCCCTACGAATAGCGCTTCCGCGCCGGCAAATGAGACAGAGGAGGAACAACACATATCTGTGGGGGCGACGGCATGCCTCGCCCGTAGGCTGGCGAATTGGTCACGGTTGTGGTCATAGACAGAGGATGAACATGGCACGTCACAAGGGGCAGGCTCCCATGCCTGCCCGTGGGACGATGGGGTGTGGTGTATCCGTAGGGGCGAAGGCATGCCTCGCCCGTAGGTTGGTGCATTGGTCATGGTTGTGGTCACAGACAGGATGAAGACGGCACGTGATGTAGGGGCGGACCTCTGTGTCCGCCCGTGGTGGTGTAGTGTGGTGGTTTCGGACGTAGGGGCGGTTCGCGAACCGCCCGGCCATTGTCTGGAACCACGGTTGCAGCCCGAATACTACGGTCGGGACCTTTGGTCCATTGCAGACATCGACTCTCCTGTTGGCGCCAACCCAGTGCGGCACACAATCACCGGGCGCTTCCCGAAGCGCCCCTACAGCAGACCACTCGCCTCGGCGCAGAACTACCTGTTCAGGTTGACGGGGTTGGTCCCGGGCCGTGTGCTCCCGGCGTCCTGGCACGATGGTCCTTAGTTCCGCCCCCGCCACGAACAGGTGCGTGTTCCTTCCTCGCCTCAGACCTTGACAGAATGACCGCGGCAGGATACCAATTGAGTCGACAGACACCAGCACGGCCGGCGTGCAGGGAATGACGCAGAGGAGGGAAGAGCATGGCGGAGATAACGCTCGTTGATGTTGAATCGCAGTTCGTCCTGGGAATGAGGAAACGGGGTGCCTACGAGGAGATAGCGGGGGTGCTGGACGAGCTCTTTCAGTACGCAAGGTCCCACGGTGCCGAGATTGTCGGCCCGCCCATCGCCATCATGCACGAGGCTGGGAGGGAAGAAGCGGAGATGGCCGACCGCGAGAAGAACGCGGTCCTCGACATGGCGCTTCCTGTGGCGAATGAGGTGGAAGGCACCGATGCGATTACGGGCTATCTACTCCACGGCGGCACGATGGCGAAAACGGTCCACAAGGGCCCCTACGAGGACTGCGGACCGGCGTACGACGCGCTCTTCGAGTGGATTCAGAAGAACGGGAAGCGCATCATCGGGCCGACCCGCGAGGTCTACCTCAACGACCCGCGCGAGGTCCCGCCAGAGGCGCTTCTAACCGAGATATACGCGCCTGTCGCGTGAAGAAACTGCCCGGCGTGGGAGTTCTGCGCGTCTCCTGTCTTCCGGCCGGAGCGACTGATTGCTGAATGAGCCCGACTGGCTGCCTGCGGTGCTGGTCAGAGGCTGTCTGTTCCTGCCGGCATGGCCATCGCGCCACCGGCATTCTCCACAAGCGGCTGGTCCCGTGATACCATCCGCTTGTGAGGCTGCGGACACGGCTGCGGCCCGCAGGGAGTACATGGCGATGAGACTCACGAGTGGCGGCCTTCTCCTGCTGACGTCGGTCGTCTCCCTGCTGTCTGCCGGCTGTTCCTCCGGCGTGCCTGCTGCAGACTACGATGCAGCCGTTGCCGGGCTGGACGCGGCAGAGGACAGGGCGGATGCCGCTGTGGCTGAGGCTGACGACCTGCGAGGGCGTATCGACGCGCTGACGGATGAGCGGGACGCCGCCCTGAGCGAGGCAGCGGCACAGAAGGAACAGCTCTCTGACATGAGCTGTGGAGAGTCGGCGCAGGAGGCGTGGGACGCCACGTGGGCGCGTCACGAGCGGGTCAGGATTGATGTGCCGGAGCGCGGCGCTCTACTGGAACTGGCGCCATGGATGATATTCCCGGAGGCGCCACACTGGCTCGCGGACACCACGCTCTGCTCCGTGCATCTCTCAGAGGACCCTGACGAGCAGGACAGCATGTGCATCGTCGAGTCGCCCGAAGACGACATGCTCGTCACCGTGCAGGAGTCGGAAGGGCTCGTCTTGATGACCTGCCGCGGTGGGGGCCTCGGCTACGAAATGACTGTCACCACCGGCAAGAACGGGCGCATCATCCAGCAGATATTCACCGCTGGTGAGGACTACGCGCAGCTCGAATGGGTCGGACCGGAGGGCATGGAGCGCTTCGTTGCTCTGTACAACGGGATTGAGTACACGTCATACTGGCCCGCGAATGAGGGTGAGCACGAGCCGGTCTACAAGTCATTCGTCGACTGGCTCCATGATGTCGGCGCTGACGGGGGTCTGATACGGTCGGAGGACCGGCCCATGATGATGATAGGGCTCGGCGAGCTGCGCGGCCTGCCGTATGCCGGGCTGACGCTGAGCGACGCCGAGGCGCTGAAGCGGGCCGCAGCCGACCTGATGTTCGGCGTGCCGCAGGGCTGCCTGTTGTAGCAGCGGATTCGGCTATCGCAGTTGCTGGCCGGCAAGGCGACAGGTTCGCCTGCATTGATGGTGTGTCAGCGGGTCGTGAGACCGTGTCGTCGGGCGGGTGAGCCCACATTGAAAGGAGAAATGGCATGAAGAGCATTGAGGGCTTGTGTAGTCTCGAGAGCAAGGTGGCCATCGTCACCGGTGCGGGGCGTGGGGTGGGACAGGGTATCGCTGCCGTGTTGGCTCGCGTCGGCGCGGACGTGGTCATCGCCGAGATAGACGAGGAACTGGCGAAGGACACGCAGCGTCTTGTTGAGGAGCAGGGCCGGAAGGCGCTGGTCGTTCCGACGGATGTGATGGACGAGGAGAGTGTGGAGAAGATGCTGCAGGCGGCTCTCGAAGCGTTCAAGCATGTGGATGTGCTCGTGAACAACGTCGGAGGTGTCGCTCGACCGCGCATGATCTCAATCTCGGACATGTCCCTCGAAGAGTGGGACTACACACTGCGATTCAACCTCACGTCGCAATTCCTCTGCTCTCGTGCTCTCATTCGCTACTGGCAGGGTGCCGGCAGGCCGGGGAATATCGTGAACATCTCCTCTCTCGCGGCCATGGTCCCGTACAAGACGTCTGTGGCCTATGGAGCGGCGAAGGCCGGCGTCATCAACATGACGCAGACGCTGGGCGGGATGTACGGGCAGTCCGGTATCCGTGTGAACTGCATCGCGCCCGGGCACGTGAAGACGCCGATAACGGACGCGCTCTACAAGGGGCGCGAGGATGTCAGAGCCGCGCAGGACCGCATCATTCCGCTGGGCCGCTACGGGACTCCCGAGGAGTTCGGCAAGGTAGCTGCCTTCCTGGCTTCGGACGCGTCAAGCTACGTGATAGGCCAGACGCTGCTCGTGGGTGGCGGGATGCACTACTTCCTCACCGAGCTACCCTGACCGGACTGCCGCACTAGGGCAGCGCGTAGAGCACCGCCATCGAGATGCTGATGGCAAGCGTGAGAATCATCCAGGTCTTGAACCCACCACGCGCACTCGCGTAGCCTGTGTACAGGAACAGTGGTACCAGGAAGAGGGGGACTACGTCCTGTGGCTTCCCGAGCACGCTGCGGAACAGCACTGCAATCCCCAGCACCAGGACGAGTGTGACCAGGCTTGCCTTGATCTCGTTTCTCATATCCACACCTCCCTGTGCAGACTCTTCGCTACATCGCGAGAGCGGACTCCATCTCGCCCTTCGCTGACTCGTCCGTCTCTCGTGAGAGCGCCTTCTCCACGGCAGCCTTTGCCGCCGTCCCGCCGAGCCTGCCGAGCGCCCATGCGGAGTAACCGCGCACCAGCGGCTCCGGGTCCTCCAGCGCCTGCGCGAGGTAAGGCACGTGCAAGCGGTCGCCGCTGTTGCCGAGGGCGATGGCGGCGTTACGCTGGAAGTACTTCTTGCCGCGGATGTAGTTGTACATGACCGGCCGAAGGACAGTCTCGTAGTACTCGTCGGTGAGCAGAAGCACCTTGTGCAGGTCGAACTCGGCAGCGATGCGCGCCAGGAACTCATTCACCGGCGGGTTCGCCTTCAGCTTTCGCTGGTTGCGAGGGCAGACCTCCTGGCAGATGTCGCAGCCGTGTATCCAGGAGCCCATCTTCTCGCGTATCTCGGGCGCAATGTGGCTGGAGGTCGACGGGGCGTAGTCATCCTGGGACATGAAGCAGTTGTACGCGATGCACTTGCGCGGGTCCAGCTTGAAGGGTTCGAGCGCCCCCGTGGGGCACGCGTCGATGCAGAGGCGGCAGTTCTCCGGGCACGGGGCCTCGATGGTGGGCTCGTCGTACTCCAACTCCGCATCGACGATGAAGGGAGTTAGCACGATGAACGAGCCGGCGTCCTTGGTGTAGGCGAAGTTGTTCTTGCCGAATGTGACCACCCCGGCGCGGGCCGCGGCCATTCGCTCGGGGACGTTGAGGTTCGGGGCCAGCGTGACTTCCATCCCCTTTGACTCGAGGAACTCCTTGTAAAGATGGCGTCGCGCGCCGTGGATGCGGTTGTGGGGCGCGACGTAGCTCCGGGACTGGTACAGGCGGCCGAGCTTGCCTGTAAGCTCGGCCGGAAAGCCCTCACGTGCGTAGTCATAGACGACGACGATGATGGACTTCGCCGAAGGCATGACGCTGGTCGGCGTGGCGCAGTCAATCATCTTAAGGCGGCCGTCGATGACCCAGCTGTAGGCCTCCCGGCGCGATTCCATTTCGCCAGCGAACCATGTGAACGGCTCGGCTGTCGTGACGCCAACGTCGTGATAGCCAAGATCCAGCGCGAAGTCCTTTATCTCACGTGTCAGTGACATCAATCTCCCTTCTGTCCGGCGTCCTCCTTGCCGCTTGCCGTCTTGTCCAGTACATCTGTGAACGAGTCCAGCAACCGCTCGAACACACCCATGTCGGCGGCCGGGAACGAATGGCGTAGCGATACGTCCAGTTCCTTGACCAGGGGCATCACCTGCGGCTCCAGCTCGCGAGCGCGGTCTGTGAGGGTCACGAGCACGGAGCGGCGGTCGGCCGGGTTCTGGTGTCGCTCAACCAGCCCGTTGCGTTCCAGTCTGTCGAGGATGCCCGTGAGAGTGGAGGTATCGAGCGAGACCTGCTCACCAAGCTCCCCGATGCTGACGCCGTCCTTCGACCAGAGCGCATCCAGCACGAAGAACTGAGAGGGTGTGAGGCCGAAAGCGTGGAGCCGCTGTTCGTAGTATTGCTGCACGCGCCGAACGACGCGTCCCAGCTTGAAGCAAAGCTGTGTGCTCGGGTTTGACATGATGTCCTCCTCCCCGCTTGTTACGCAGGCGGGAATACCCTCTGCAAGCTATATGCCTGCAATGTAGTAGGGCGCGGTCGGGTTGTCAAGACCCGTGCGGGGCAGAGGCGGCGTTCTAGATGCGGTAGCGGGTTGCTGTGCGCGTCAGGTGCAACCGCAGGTGTGAGCCGCCGGTCGGCTCAGAGGCGGTCGAGCAGCGCCTCCAGTTTCGTGACGAGGTTGTCGCGCGCCGGAGCCGAGATTTCGATGGTCTTGCAGCCGGAGCCATAGGTGAGCGCACCGTGCTCGGCGCCGGAGGGCACGTAGAGGATGTCGCCCGCACCGATACGGTAGAGCCTGCCGTCCAGCGCCTCGTCGCGCTCGCCCTCGAGAACGAGGATGACCGTGTCCTGCTCGTGACGGTGACGAGGGAGATCCGAGTAGGGACCCTGCTCGACCAGGCTGACGGTTGCCCCGGCGCTACCACCAGCCGCGCGCTTGCGCCCTGCGCCAGCTCGACGGCCGGAATATCCTTCTGCCGTATGACCTGCTCGGCGCGCTCGCTGTCGCTCGCGCGTGTCAACGTGGACTCAGTCATTGCCTGACCTCCTCCTCAGCGGGTGAGAGTGACAAGCATAGAAAGCAACAGGGGCGCCGTCAAGGCACCCCTGTGAGCGGTTTTGGGGGGAGGACTATTGAAGTATGACCACTTTGGCCTTGAGCATGCCGTCGATGGCGAGGACCTGCTTGTAGACCTTGTCCGGTAGCTCGGAGCCGAGACAGAGCGCCATCATGGCGGTGCCGCCCGGATGCGCGCCGAGGCTTACCTGCATCTGTGAGATGTTGATGCCGTTGCTGCCCATCACGACGCCCACGTGGCCTATCATGCAGGGCTGGTCCTTGTGCTCGGTGAAGAGCATGCAGACGTCCAGCGGCTCTATCTGCAGCGGGTAATCATTCACGCGCGTGACGTAGGAATGGCCGTGGAGGGAAGTGCCTGACACGGTGGTCGTGCCCTTCGTGGTTGTCACCTCGAGTGTGAGCGAACTGGCGTAGGTGTCCGCGTTAGGGTCCTTCTCCTCCTTGAGCCGCAGGCCGCGACCCTTCGCCACCGCGTCGGCGTTCGTGATGGTGATGCGCTCTTCGGTGGCTGTCCCGAGCAGCGCGTTGAGTATCTCGGCCTTGAGAGGCTCGGTGCTGACCGTGGCTATCTCACCCTGGCAGTGGATTGTCAGTTCCCTGGCCTGGCCCTGCATCATCCCCGATGCTATCTGGCCTAGCTTTGAGGCGACGTCCATGAACGGGCTGAGCAGCGCCATGTGCTCTGGTGGGATGATGGGCGCGTTGACCGGCGTTGCGGGAGGCAGGCCTCGCAGCACGTCCCGCACCTGCTTCGCCACGTCCGTGCCGGCGCCGCGCTCGGCCTCGATTGTGGAGGCTGCGAGGTGTGGTGTGACCACGACTTTGTCGCTCTTGACGATGACGTTGTCCACGGCCGGCTCGGCGCTGTAGACGTCGACGGCGGCGCCGGCGAGTGTGCCCGCCTCGAGAGCGTCGTAGAGCGCCTGCTCGTCCACGAGCTTGCCGCGCGCGCAGTTGATGAGCATCGCACTCTTCTTCATCAGTGCGAGCTTCGATGCGTCGATGAGCTTGTCAGTGTTGGGGGTCAGCGGCAGGTGCAGCGTGACGAAGTCGGCCTGCTTCAGCAGGTCGTCGAGCTCCACCATCGCCACGCCCAGGCGGTCCGCCATCTCCTGTGAGACGAACGGGTCGTAGGCGATGACGTTCATCTTGAGGCCGCGGGCCATCTCGGCCACCTGCGTCCCTATCTTGCCGAGGCCGACGACGCCGAGGACCTTGTTGCGCAGCTCGATGCCCTTGTGGGAGCGGTTCCATTTTCCGCCCTTCAGCTCGCCGTGCGCTGCCGGTATGTGTCGTACGAGCGACATCATCATGGCGATGCTGTGCTCGGCGGTGGAGACGGTGTTGCCGAGCGGCGAGTTGACGACGATGATGCCGCGACTGGAGGCGGCCGCGACGTCGATGTTGTCCACGCCCACGCCGGGTCGGCCGATGATGCGCAGCTTCGTACCGCCTTCAAGCAGGTCGGCGGTCACCTTCGTTTGCGAGCGGACGACGAGGGCGTCGTACTCGCCGAGGATGGCTTTCAGCTCCTCGGGCGGCAGGCCCTTCTTGATGTCCACCTGGCCGGCTGTCTTGAGAATCTCAATCGCGTCCTCCGCGATTGCCTCCGCCACGAGAATTTTCGGTGTGCTCTCTTCCATGTGTGGTACTCCTTAGCAAGTAGTGTGGTCCTGAGGGCGCGGGCACCCCGTTACTGGTGCCACCGCGTCAAGGTCATATTATGGCACGCGGAGGGGTGGTGGGGGGAGGGGGGTGGCGAGGCATGCTCAGCGTCGCGCGCATGACGAATGCCGGCAAGGCCTTGCTCCGCGCAGTACCGGTTGGTTTGGTCCTAAGGGTTGCGGCGCAAGCCAGACCGTTGACAGGTGACCAGTGCATCACTAGACTGCGGCTGGCAAGCCGATTGTGAGTCGAGAACGCGTAGGGTTGAGCGGAAGGACCGTATCTGAAGCGAGGTGAATGGAAATGTCAGGTTTCGTCGACTTTCTGGCAGCGGATATGTCGTTGGCTGGAACTTGGGCGACCATCGGGACTGGGATTGCCATTGCGATCTTTGCGGGGCTAACCTATCGGCTATCCGGGCGCTTGGCGCAGCACCAAGCCGCACCTCCAGTGCTCTTGTATCCAGTCCGCGGGCCCGAACCCGGACTGTGCCGTGCCAGTTTGGTCAGCTACAGGGGACTAGTCTGGCGGATCGCGCTTGTCAACTCGGGGTCTGTTCCTTCTCTTCTTGAAAAGGCCCGACTTGAATGTCAGATCAGTGTGGGCGCGAGAAGTGGCAGATGGACTGAGAAGGAGGGTGGGTGGGCAATAGTCCTCGAAGACGGACGAGAGTACGAACCTGTTAGGCCTCATGTGGTGGGTTCTGGAGCTGTGTTGGTGCTTCAGATCGTGCTGCATGACCCTGCTGTGTCGGCGTCGCTCTCTTCTTCTCCGGCACCCACCCAGCCTCCGAGAGTCAGGCTTCGGTTGGGCTTCTGCCAACGCCGCCAGAGTGTCAGCGGTGTAACCAGAGAATGGCTGAGTCTCGAGAGCGCACCTGTCGGCATTCCCAGCAGTCTTGGGATGATCGAAGAGCACACTGTGGTGACAGGCGTAGACGAGACAGCCCCGGACGTGCGTGCGCTGTAGCAGTCCCGTGGTGGAGGTCTGCTGACCCTGCGATTGAGCAACAGGCCGGAAGCGCGGTGATACCATACTCATCTCATTGATGTCAGCCTGCTCTGACATAGATGCGGCCGGCGCCTTGCTGGATTTGGAACACGGTGGCCTTATGAGTGAGCCGTATCGTATGCGGCGACATGAGTCGCGCATTTGCGCAGCAGTTGCAGCGCTCTTGCGCTGGCGATGGGTCTTTCCCACGGCTTGCGGAGACTGGATGGCAGGCCGCATTCGGAGATGAAGGGCGATGGTGTGCGATTCGTAGAGGGTCCCCCTCTACCCCTTGTCTTGTATTTCGAATGTCCTCCTCTGCTCCATGCCCAGGACATGATGCACGCCACCTTGGCACGAGTTATGGCGACGAAGAGGAGTCTTCGCTGCTCCTCTAGGTCTTGCCCCGCTAATCCGATAGACTCCTCCATGAAAGGCAGAAACACGTAGTCGGCGTCGAGCCCCTTGCTCTTGTGGAGGCTCATGAAACGCATCTTAGAAGCACTTGACTCATGGGTTGCTGCCTTGTCTGTCGAGGACGAGTCCGGGGGCTTACGGAGTCTTGCTTCTAGATGAGTCATGAAGGGAACTTGTTGCACGAAATGCTGCAGTCGGGCTTGCGGGTCCTCAAACGCCAAGGCCTCCTGTGTCACGGCGCAGAAATGACGGAGGCCGTCGCGGGGTTCGGTTCTCTCGTCGGACACTCTCAGAACCATGTCCCAGAGGCGTGTGCTTGTGTCTAGGGCCCTTTGGACGTAGCCGGAACACTCCCTTGTGTTAGTGTCCAGGCTGCCGAGCAGAAGCCTTAGCGAGAAGTTGTCAGTTGGGTCGTTCAAGAACTTCTGTGCGTGGAGCATGAGAAGGTCGTCGTGAGGCGTGTCTTCTCCTCGAAATTCTGGGCTCAAACGTAGCGATGGCTGGAGACGATGCACTTTCTTCTCCAGTTCCATGCCGAGGGGGGTGCTGGCGCAGAGGACTAGTACTCGGCACGCTGGACACTCGTCGCCAAGTAGCGCCAAGGAGTCGGCAATGAACTGTGCCTCGGCTTTATCGCTCTTGCAGTTGACGCATAGCGCGAGTCCACCTGCGGCCCTTTCATCAGTCGCCGGAAAGGCCAAGGGCCTCCGCCTGTGTTGAGAGCGATTGGGGTTCCGCTCAACTAGATCATAGGCAGCCTTGAGTACCGCGCTTGGCACACGCGTTGTGACGGGCAGTTCAAGCATTCTGCTGGAGGGATACCGTTTCGCGAAATCGACCATGCCTGCCGGAGCGGCGTGTCGGCGGCTATAGATACTCTGGTCATCATCGCCCACGGCGAGCAGGAAGTTGCGACCATCGAGAAGCAATTCGAGTAGTTGCTGTTCAGCCTCGTTCAAGTCTTGGTACTCGTCGACGAGTAGGAATTCGTGTCTATCTGCTTCCTGCTTGCGAAGGTCGGCGTCCTTGGCAAGCAGTTCTCGTGCAAAGGCGATGACGTCGTACCAGTCTATTGCTCCGTAGAATCTCTGTAGCCCTCTATACGCAGCCGCAAAGGGTAAGTCTTGGGGTGCCATAGCATTGGCCGATGCGTTCTGGTACTCGCGCAGCCGCTTGGCGACAGCCGGTGCCGTGGACCTCAGTAGCAGGGCGAGGTCGGCCTTGGCGTTCTCTACGTATTCTTTCTCTGAGAGGACCACGAAAGAGGCACGCATTCGCAGTGCGGAACTGTGCTGGTGGCAAATGCCCTTAGCGCGAGAGTGCAGAGTGCACACGCCCCGGAATGTGGCCGAAAGGCGCTGGTTCACATCGGCGGCGAATTTGTCAGCCGCAGCGTTTGTGAGAGTGCATTCGAGGAAGGTGTCTAGGGGGAGGCCGAAGCCCAGTTGTGCCTCAACGGTCTGGAGGAGGTTGTATGTCTTACCCGTCCCGGGGCCGGCAAACAACAATAGCGGGCCCGAGCGGTAGTCGTGGGAACATACTTGCTGGGTAAAAGCATTTCGCAGCGATTCGATTTCGTACTCACTCAGAGTCTTCATGGCTTGAGCATGTCCATGTTCACTCTGATGGTGCCGATCTGTCAATACGCCCATCCCCCCAAGACAAAGGCTCAGCTTGCGAAATGCGGGGACACTGTGCTCAATCCAGCTTCGGCATTCCGAGGACACCACACTCAATCTCTAGCGAGCCGGTCGGAGGGGAGCGCGTGTCACAAGTGAGTGGTGGGCGCATTGAACGTCAGCATCTTCTTTGTGTGGCGACATCTCTGGGCATTACTATTTACCTGCCAGGTAAATAGTAATATACTGCTGTCATACTTTGGAGATCTCTTTTCGCACCAAGAAGCTGTGCCGCGTATTCAACAGCGAGGAGTTGCTGCTGCGGAAGTACGGGCGGGAGAATGCCCGGGTAATAATGCGCCGGATGGCAGTGCTGATGGCGGCGCCTGCGTTGAGCGACGTGACAACGACTAAGCCGGAACGGAGGCACTCGTTGACTGGCGACAGGGCAGGTCAGTTCGCAGTCGACTTGAAGCAACCATACCGTCTCGTTTTCGTGCCGGTCGGGACCCCGGCTCCACGACTGGCAAATGGCGAGGAAGACCTCGCATGGATTACCGCAATCCAAATACTCGCGGTGGAGGATTACCATTGATGGCAAAGCGTGAAAGATACGAGTTCAATCCGGATTATGCGGTGCACCCGGGCGAAGTGCTTGGCGAGCGGCTTGCTGCCTATGGCATGTCACAGACGGAACTTGCACGCCGCATCGGCATGAGCACGAAGACGTTGAGCCTGATAGTCAACAGCAAAGCGCCCGTCACGCCTGAGACGGCGATACAGCTTGAGCGAGTGCTCGGCGTGTCAGCGGGGCTATGGACGAGGCTCGACAGCAACTTCCGGCTGCTTGTGGCGCGCAAGGTGGCCACCGAGCACCTTGCGACGCACCGAGACTGGGCGCGACGCTTTCCCTACGCCGAACTGGCGCAACGAGGCGCAGTCCGGCCCAGCCGCGACGAAGTGGAGCGAGCCGTCGCCCTCTTGGAGTTCTTCGGGGTCGGCAGCGTTGACGCGTGGCAGACTGAGTACGGCCGCCTCCAGGTGGTGTTCAGACAGTCGGTTGCGTTCAAGCCGTCCCTCGAAGCGACAGCCTGCTGGCTGCGTCTCGCTGAGCTGCACGCGATAGAGAAGGAGTGCGCGCCATTCGATGAGCGCAGCTTTGTCGCGGCGCTGAGAGATATACGGGCAAAGACCCGCGAGCCTGCAGGCGCGTTCAGTCCGTTCCTGCAGGACCGGTGCGCCGACTGCGGCGTCGCGTTGGTCTTCGTCGCGGAGTTGAAAGCCACGCACTTGAGCGGCGCTGCCCGGTGGCTTAGTCCGAACAAGGCGATGGTGGCGCTGAGTCTACGGCACAAGACGGATGACCACTTCTGGTTCAGCTTCTTTCACGAGGCGGGACATTTGCTACGCGATAGCAAGAAGGAGGTCTACATCGACGGCAATGACAAGGCATTGGACTGCGCCGATGAGGAACAGGCCAACCGGTTTGCCCGCGATATCCTGATTCCGCCGGATGCGTATCGCAGTTTTCTCGCCAGGAGCAGTTTTTCCGAGCGGTCGGTGACAGAGTTCGCCGATGAGGTCGGCATCGCTGCCGGAATCGTGGTGGGGCGACTGCAGCACGATTGTCTCGTGCCGTTCAATTCGATCCTGAATCACCTCAAGCGCACCTTCGAACTCTCAGAGGACTGAGAAATCCGGTATCCGCGAAGCTCCGAGCCTTCTCCAGTGCGAACGAGCATGTCTGCCCGAAATTCGGGGAGACCATACTCATTTCAGCTTTGAATGCGCCGACTACGTACTGCTTTCCTGGTGCGCTCCTATCTAGGAGCCTGTCGGAGAAACAGCCCCCTCTGCATTGGTACGAAGGGAGCAGCTTGGTCATGTCGCGCCGTTGACACGCCACTCATTATCACCATTCACGGTCGAGTCCCCTGGTGGGGCGGACCTCTGTGTCCGCCCGCCGATGGAAGGGTGGTACCGTGGTGGTCCCCTGTAGATACCGTCTTGCATGTCAAGCTGCTATAGCTATGGCAGGGTCGAATGGGCTTCCGTTCTTGAGCACTCCGAAGATGATGTG
>JAUVZB010000120.1 GCA_030602785.1 Dehalococcoidia bacterium | reverse complement strand
ACCAGGGCTTGCCCGCCTGGCCCTGGAGTCCGGCCGACTCCTTTCACTGGAACGACTTCATGTTCCACTTCGCCGATCGCTTCCCGCTCACCGCAGCGCCCTTTGAGTTCGTCGTCAAGACCTGGAACCTCGACGACTTCTATCCTCACACGCCCACCTTCATGGTCCTCGTCGAGCCCGCCCCGCCCCCGGGGGAGCTGGACGCGCTTTCTCGCACCCTCGAGGCCCTGGCCATTCTGAGGGGGGCTTGAGTATGCCAGAGACACTACCCGACCACGTACCAAGTCCCCGGACACTGCTGGTCTGGGACGGCACCAGATACAGGGCAGTCCGCGGTCACACCGACGGCACGCTCCAGGTGCGGGGCGAGGATCAGCTGTTCAGCTACGACACGTACATGGCCGAAATCTCTGTGGGTATCGTCAGTGGGGCCGATGGCACCTATGACAGCCCAGCGGTTCCGGCTGGATCCGTTTGGAAAGTCACCCATGTGGGTGCAAGAGACGCTACATCACCCACAACTGGCTACGTATTCATGAGCAGCATCGCTGCCGTTGACCGTGGGTTTGCCAGCATCATCCAGGCAATCCCTGCAGCTACGTGGCTTTTTGTACCCTGCGAAGTCTACCTGCCTGCCACGGCTTTCATCCGCGTCTGGTTCCAAGGGTCGTTGCTCGGAGATGGAGTTGCAGTGTCGTTGCATGGATACCAGATGACCCTCGAGACGTGAGGAGGCACGATGCCCCACGGAACGCCTGATTGGGGACTTGTAGGGCCGAAAACGACCACCTACGGCCTGGACGACCTGGGCGAGCACGCGGTGCGCCTGGGATCGATCCACATGTGGGATCGGCGTGGCGACACGGTCATCCTGGACAACTTCGAGCAAGGTTTGTCCCTTCCAGTCCAGGTACCACAGGGTCTGAACGCAGACGTAATCCTGATGGGAGGGCACGCCTTTGCGGGAGCCTTCTGCGCTGGCCTGACGGCAGGCAGCGATGGGTTGATGAGGGCCGAGTTAGAGTATACCCATGGCCTTTTCGTTCCCTCGGGATTGGGGATCGAGTTCACTTTCACCATTCACGCGAACACGAGCGAGTGGGTGTGGATCATAACCCAGTACGATGGCGTAGACGAATGGTGGGCCGTGGTGAGATACGACATAGTCAACTGGGTTCTTCAGTACGAGGACGCGCTAGGCGCGCCCGAGACGTTCGCAACGGGGCTGCAAGCACGGCAGGATCCTCGCGTGTGGCACACGGGGAAGCTAGTGGCCGACTTCTCAATCCATCAATACGTGCGGTTCATCCTGAACGACCGCGTGTGGTCGCTGCCAGGCCGGGCCTTCTGGAGTATACCGGCTCCGCTGTTTTTCCCTTACATGGCATTCAGAATCTATCACGTAGGCACAGCGGGCAACCCAACCGCGTACTGCGATGCGGTGGTGGTGACACAGAACGAGCCGTAAGGAGAGAAAGTGCATGAACGCCATACTGGCAAAGCTGAGAGAGCTGTTGATCCTGGTCAGAGACACGTCGATCTCGGTAGACCTGCGCCCCGAGTCAGACGAGATACAGCCTATGATCGGATACTATTACCAGGGAGTGGGCCACCTCCGGGATGCGCTCAAGGCGTTCCTGGCTGCAAAGGAGCTGTGGCGACAACTGCACGAGGAGTGAACATGCGCGACAAGCTCATCGATCTGTGGAAGTCCAGCGCCCTCATCCAGGGCACCCTGGCCCTCATGTTCGGCGCCACCATCTGCTATCTTGCCATCGCTGGCCGCGAGATGCCCGGCATCCTGCTGGCCCTCATCGGCACCATCTTCGGCTACTACTTCGGCACCAAGACCAAACAGTCCGGCTAAGGAGGTTCCCCATGCCCAAGTACAGACGAGTCGCCCGAAACGAGTACCCTTCCACCGACCCCGCTCGCCGGGGCAAGATCGACGTGAACTACGTCTACATGGATGAGGCCTTCCAAACCGTCAACATCCGTGTTCCCCTCGAGGAGGACACCGCCGAGCGGGTCGCACAGCTACTCCGGGAGAGGGCCAGGGCCGTAGAGCGAGGTGGAGCCCTCGAGATCGAGGTCTAGCCGCATATGGCCGTACCTGCTGCCTGGTATCCCGTCCCCATCCTCTGGTTTACGACTGTTGGCACAGTAGTCGCAGACATTCGCGCCAGTCAGGTGAACACCATCATTCCCCGGCAGGCGAGGATCATAGCGACTACTGACGTAATTTTGAGCCACCTCAACTGGACCACCGACGTCAAGATAGATGGCGTCAGAAGCCGGGTAGGGGATGTCTCCTCTTTCCAGAC
>JAUVZB010000130.1 GCA_030602785.1 Dehalococcoidia bacterium | reverse complement strand
ACTTGGTCGTTTGCGATCACCCTTACATAGTTGCCGGAAGCGGTGTCGAACACCACCTTGAACGTGTTACAGCAGGAGGGAGTGACAAAGGCTAGTTGTGCTGCTGCAACTGTGTGCCACGCCACTGCGCCCGTGCGAATCTGTAACGTGCCCACGTTCGGATCCCACCTCAAGGAGGGATACCATGTCGTTGTGGCGTTGCGGACAGCAGCATGTAACTCAATGTAGTCGGTGGTCGGCCAACACCCAAAAGTGACCTCCAACCCCAGACGCGAGAACACCGGGAAGGGCAAGTAGGTGGCCAGCGTCGCCTTGCCACCACCAGCACTGGCGGCTGTCAGCTTCACGCAGAACGCACCCTTTCGGGCATATCGCGTATGCAGGATCACCGCGTCACCTGCCCCGCCAAGGTAGCTCTCGGTATCCCCAAGTCCCTCGTCGAAGTCGGTCTCAAACACCACATCGCCACGCCGATCCCAAAGATGAGGACTCCCAAGCCTGACCGCGTGCTCGCCCAGGTCGTCCAGACCGTAGGTGGTCTCTTTCGGCCCTGTATGTCCCCAATCAGGCGTTCCGTGGGGCATCTTGGCTCCTCACGTTTCCAGGGTCATTATGTGGCCGGTGAGTATGATCTTACAAGTATCGCCAATGAGGCCCCCGACGAAAGTGACTTGGATGGTATCTTTAGAATCGAGATAGACGTGTCCGTGGTAAGAGGAGGGTCGGTTAGCGGCAAGAGCCTCATACAGCCTCTCGAACTCGTAGTTGAAGTTATTATGTCGGGCATAGTAAACGTGGCCCGTGGTGGCATTGTCAAGGTCGAGCGCGGTGATGTTGGTGATAACCCAATACTCTCCATCAGGTACGACGTCGGAGAGAATTCCGCCACTTGCTTCAGTTAGGTCTGCTGTTTCTGTCTCTGCTAGCACCCCTTTGATGCTGAAGACCTGATCCTCACCCCGCACCTGGACACGCCCGTGGTCGTCCACTCTCGGTACGTGCCAGTGAGTCCCATCCCAGAAGAGAGCGGTACGTGGATCTGGCGGACTGACCCGGGTAACACCATCGTCTGCCAGATGTGGCTCTATGTCTGGCATAGCTTACCTCCTGGCATCACCCAGCTCCCCTCAGAAGGCCCAGGGCCTCGAGGGTGCGATCAAGCGCCTCCAGCTCCCCGGGGGGAGGAGCGGGCTCGATGGTGACCATGAAGGTGAGGGTGTGAGGATAGAAGTCGTCGAGATTCCAGGTCTTGACCACGAACTCAAGCGGCTCGACGGTGATGGGGTAGCGGTCCTCGAAGGTGAACACGTAGTTGTCCCAGTGGAAGGACGTCTGGGGGGTCCAGGGCCAGACCTGCCAGCCCGAGTGCCAGATCTGCATGTGGGCCAGACCTTTAGGTCCTGGAGGGAAACCGGCCCAGATGCGGCTGGTGACGCCGGGATAGACGGCGAGCCGAGTCTCGATGGGGCTGGATGCTGGCGTGTTGGCCGGGGTGAGGATCTCGGCCTGAAAGAGCATGACCGGCTCCCGTCGTCAGATGTGCCCGTCGTGACCATTCACCACCAGCTCAAGCGTGTGGCCAACCCCGGCCCCTCGAAAGCGAGCGCAGGGCACGAACTCGCCCGGTGCTATGATGTGAGTCTGCAAACGTACAGCCCGGTCTTTGTCCGGCGGCGCTGCCGACCTATAGCAGAAGAACTCGCCTATGTGCTTCAGTCCTACCTCGATGGTATCAGTTTGGCCCGATCTGTTCACCCCTGTGATCTCGTGCCAGGTGTACGTCTCGCCCGGCACGCGCTTGTTCAGCACTACGTCGTGTATCGTCCCATTCGTACACAGCTCCAGCACCCGCTCGACGATCGGTATGACCGCCATGAAAGACCCCCTTTCCTACAAGCAGCCGACCGCCGACGGCAGGGTAGGCTGAAATC
>JAUVZB010000121.1 GCA_030602785.1 Dehalococcoidia bacterium | reverse complement strand
GGCCGATGTAGGGATCGCCCCAGATCTCTCTATCCTGGGTCATGTGTGTATACCCCTAGATGTCGACCTCTTCCTGGCCACCGGCGGCAGCGGCCTCGGACTTCTTGCGGAGCTCCTCCCGGACCTTCTCGGGCGAGTCCTGCTCGAGGGGAAAGCGGATGGAGACGGTTTGGAAGCGCTCATCGACGTAGACGTACATGACGTCCACCTCTCCACGGCGAGCAGGGTCGGTGGAAGGGAACTCTTGACGAGCAACTCTTCTGTACTTGGGCATGGGGAACCTCCTTAGGTGGGTCGGGTGACCTTGGTGCCAAAGTAGAAGCCGACGATGGTGCCGACCAGGGCTGCCAAGATCTCGGGGATGGGGCGGCCGACGACTGCAAGATAGCATATGACGCCGAATCCGGCAAGGGCCATGGCGCCCTGGATGAGGGCAGAGGTCTTGAAAAGGTCGATGAGCTTGTCGCGCATGTTCACTCCTCGTGTAGTTGTCGCCACAACTGCTTTGCAGCCAGGAACGCCTTGAGGGCATCCCGGAGGTGGCCCACTCCCTGGTAGTAGTATCCGATCATAGGCTGCATCTCGTCTGACTCGGGGCGTAGGTCTACCGAGATCGAGGTATCTCTGACCAGGATCAACAGCTCCCTCAGCTTTGCCAGGATCGCGTTCATGCTCTTTCTCTCCTCACGGCTCGTTCTGAGTGGCGATCCAGCAGTCTACGTAAGCCACCGCGTTCTCGCCGGGATCGGCGTGGTGTTCGACCTGTACTGCAAAGACCGGGGGTGCACCAGGGCCGGTGCGGTAGACTGGAAGCCCTGCTGCTGAGTATACTTGCTCATTTGCGATCACCCTTACATAGAGACCAGTCACGATGTCGAACACTACCTTGATCGTGTTAGAGCACGAGGGAGCCACGTAAGCTCTTTGTAGCGGCGCGAACGTGTGCCAGGTCAGCGCGCCCGTCCGAAGCTGTATCGTGCCAGCATTCGGATCCCATCTCAACGTAGGCTGCCAGGTGTCAACAACGCCGCGCAGCCACGCGAATAGCTCCATATAGGCCGTGTCCTCCTCGCATCCGAACGTAACCTCCATTCCTATCAGCGAGAGACTAGGATAGGGGATGTACTTGATGAGCCCCGCTTCTTCGTCGGCGTCGTCTGTGGTCAGCTTGACACAGTATGCGCCCTGCCGAGCGTAGCCTGCGTGCAACACTACTGCGCCTCCGACTCCTACCCCTATGTAGGTCAGGACATCCCCCAGACCATCCCGGAAGTCGCTCATCCAAATCACGTCGCCCCTGCGATCCCATAGATGGGGAGTTCCCAGGCGAACAGCGTGCTCCCCCAGGTCGTCCAGGCCGTAGGTGGTGGACTTTGGCCCTACAAGTCCCCAATCAGGCGTTCCGTGTGGCACAAACCAATAGCTCCTTTGGAGTCTTGCGTCCTCACACTTCCACGGTCATGTAGTATCCTGTTATGGCAACGGTGCAGGTATCGCCTACCAGGCCGCCGCTGAAGTAGGCCCTGATGCGGCTGTTCACGTCCAGGCGGGTGACTCCAGTCCAGGAGGAAGGCTCACCAGCAACGAAGGCTTTTCGTTCGGCTCCGACCTCGTAGTTGGTGATGGTGTCCCAGTTGGTGAGCTCGATCTGAGTGACAGGTGAGGTTGTATCCCACGCCTGAATCGTATTGACAGCCCATATCTGACCTGCTGGCACAGCGGGGCTCTGCACGTAGCCGCTAGCACCAGAGATCGCCGCAACGACTCTCTTTCTGACGAGTCCTTTGATGCTGAATAGCTGATCCTCGCCCCGCACGATGAGCCGGTCGGTGGCCACGGACTGAAGGGCGTCTATTATGTCGTCGATCCTCTGCAAGCGGGCCAGAGCTAAAGCCAGGGTCGTTTCCGTTGCGACGTCGACACCGGCGGCGATCGTGAGCACATCGATCTGCAAGTGCCCGGCAGCATCCACGAGCGCCCACTGCCACGCCGTTCCGTTCCAGAATAGGGCGGCTCGGGGACTTGGTGGATCCCCTAGTACTTCTGGCATCAAGAACCTCCGCCTCTCAGAATGCCCAGGGCCTCGAGGGTGCGGTGGAGACGGCGAAGCTCCTCCTCGGGCGGGGCAGGCTCGACGAGGACCATGAAGGTGGGCGTGTGAGGATAGAAGTCGTCGAGGTTCCAGGTCTTGATGACGAACTCAAAGGGCTCTGCGGTCAGCGGGAAGCGATCGGCGAAGGAGAACATGTAGTCGTTCCAGTGAAAGGAGTCGGCTGGACTCC
>JAUVZB010000129.1 GCA_030602785.1 Dehalococcoidia bacterium | reverse complement strand
TTCCCGGCATGGTCACCGGGGTCTGGGTCGGCTTCCCCAAGGGCTGCTATGGTCTCTGCCACCTCCAGGTTTGGCACCAGGGCTTGCCCGCCTGGCCCTGGAGTCCGGCAGACTCCTTTCACTGGAACGACTACATGTTCTCCTTCGCCGATCGCTTCCCGCTCACCGCACAGCCCTTTGAGTTCGTCATCAAGACCTGGAACCTCGACGACTTCTATCCTCACACGCCCACCTTCATGGTCCTCGTCGAGCCCGCTCCGCCCCCGGGGGAGCTAGAGGCGCTTGCTCGAACCCTCGAGGCCCTAGGCCTTCTGAGGGGAGTAGGTTCTTGATGCCAGAAGTACTAGGAGAGCCCCCGAGCCCCCGGACTGCCCTATTCTGGAACGGAACGGCGTGGCAGTGGGCACGCGTGGACGCTGCCGGGCACATTCAGATCGACGTGCTCTCGACGGTCATGGACGCTGCCGCCGCGACCGCTGCGAACCAGGCTTTGATGATAACGGCCTTGCAGTTGATCGACAACCTGGTGGTTGTGCTGGGCGGGCCGGGCAACGTGCGGCTCCAGGTGCGAGGCGAGGATCAGCTCTTCTCCTACGATGATGTCGTCTACGAGACTCTGAGCAACCTCAACGCAGCCGCCGGAGTCAACTCGCTTGTCTCCACCACGCCGCTGGCTGGCCAAGTCCACGTCATCACCTCTATCTGTGCCCACAACGTCGACACCGCCTGCACGCGCATCAGCGTAGGTCGGCTGAGGGCCGCCGTCTACTACGCCATGGAGAACGTTCTGCCCACTGCGCCCTATGATATGGCGACCTGGAGCGGTTGGTTGCCCATCGAGAACGGCGACCAGATCTTTGCCTGGTTCGATGGCTGCGCTCTCAACGATGACATCTATCTGGACATCAATGGCTTCAGAATGACCCTGGAAGTGTGAGGAGATACGATGCCCCATGGCACCCCCGACTGGGGACTTGTAGGGCCCAAGACCACCGTCCACGGCCTGGATGACCTGGGGGAGCACGCGGTCCGTCTGGGCAGTCCCCACCTGTTTGAGCGGAGCGGCGACACTCTGGCCCTGACCGACTTCAGGAACGGCCTGGGGGGCTGGGAAACCTTTCACGACGTGGGCGGCGGGGCAGTTCACCTGGCGACAGGACACAGTCGCCAGGGAGCCTATTCTGCGAAGCTCATTGCAGGAGTAGGAGTGGACGACAATGCAGGAGTGAGCATCAGGTTGCCCTACTCTGTTCTAGGTAGCTTCGGACACGAGTTCACCTTTTCCATGCATACCGACACGAACTACATGGGCTGTTCGATTGAGATTGACGACACGGTGGACTTGTGGATCGCCGAGCTGCGCCTTTACACCCTCGGCGGCCGTTTGGTGTGTGTAACCACCGGCGGAGTACTACACCAGATTGCGTTAGGTGTGAACTACCGACTTAGTGACCAACCCGAACAAACCATGAAGATCGTGGCCGACCTCGCCACTCGCATGTATCTGAGGGCGATGTACAATGGCGTGCAGTACAATCTTTCTACAATACCGTTGAACCAGGGTGTGTCGTTCGCCGTGTGGTCGTTGGAGGCACTGATCGAGCACCGAGGAAACGGGTTAGTCAACCCAGATTGCTACGTAGACAACGTGATCATCACCCAGAACGAGCCATAGGAGGGCAAGATCCCCATGCGCGACAAGCTCATCGACCTGTTCAAGACCTCTGCCCTCATCCAGGGCGCCATGGCCCTTGCCGGGTTCGGCGTCATATGCTATCTTGCCATCGTTGGCCGCCCCGTCCCCGAGATCCTGGCCGCCATCGTCGGCACCATCGTCGGCTACTACTTTGGGACCAAGACACGCCAAGAGGCGTAGGGAGAGAACCCATGCCCAAGTATCGCAGAGTCGCCCGTCAAGAGTTCCCTTCCACCGACCCGGCTCGCCGTGGACAGAT
>JAUVZB010000104.1 GCA_030602785.1 Dehalococcoidia bacterium | reverse complement strand
TCGAAGGCGATCTGGTGAAGGCCCTCGACCGTCTCGGCGGCCCAACGGAGGCCGATGTAGGGATCGCCCCAGATCTCTCTATCCTGGCCAGTGTCCATGTTCGGTCAGATCTCGACTTCCTCCGCGCCACCGGCGGCAGCGGCTTGGGCCTTCAGGCGGAGCTCCTGAGCGACCTTCTCGGGCGAGTCCTGCTCGAGGGGAAAGCGGATGGAGACGGTTTGGAAGCGCTCATCGACGTAGACGTACATGACGTCGATCTGTCCACGGCGAGCGGGGTCGGTGGAAGGGAACTCTTGACGGGCGACTCGTCTGTACTTGGGCATGGTGAACCTCCTCAGGTCTCTTGGCGCTTCTTGGCAGCGAAGTAGAATCCGAAGATGGTGCCGATGAGGGCCAGTAGGATGCCGGGGATCTCTCGGCCTATGATCGCCAGGTAGCAGATGGTGGCGCCGAACATAAGGGCCAGGACGCCCTGGATGAGAGCGCTGGACTTCCACAGGTCGATGATCTTGTCGCGCATGGTAGAACTCCTGTTCTAGGGTTCGTTCTGGGTCACGATGAAACAGTCCGCATAGGCAACCGCATTCACGAGATTGTCGCCGACGTGCAAGGCGTCGGCCTCGAAATGTGGCCTTCCCCCAAGCGCACTGCGATAGATCGGCTGTGCTCCCAGGTCATACCACTGCTCGTTCGCGATCACCCGGACGTACCTGCCCAGAGCCAGATCGAACACCATCTTGAGAGTGTTGCAGCATTCAGGGGTCAGGTAGGCTTGTTGCGTCGTGGTCATCGTGTGCCATGCGACCGCTCCCGTTTGACAGATGATGGTGTCTGCGCTCGGGTCCCATCTCACCGTTGGGTGCCACGTTCCGGCGGCGTCGCGGAGAGTGCCATGCAGCTCTATGTAGTCCGTGTTCATCCCGCACCCAAAGCTGATCTCCATTCCCAGTCGGGAGAAGACGGGATAGGGAATGATCTTGAGTAGCCCTGCGTTCCAGCTTACGGAGCTTCCAGCGGTCAGTTTCGCGCAGAACGCGCCCAAACGCGCATAGCCTGCGTGCAGCGTCGCGGCGGAAAGTGCCCCTGAATTGTGGGGTGTGACGTCCCCGAAGCCCTCTGCAAAGTCGGCTGCTAGCAGTATGTCACCGCGACGATCGAATAGATGAGGACTCCCGAGACGAACCGCATGCTCGCCCAGATCGTCCAGGCCGTAGATGGTCTCTTTCGGGCCTACAAGTCCCCAATCAGGCGTTCCGTGGGGCATCTAGCCTCCCTATGTTTCCAGGGTCATGCGGTGGCCACCAACGTCCATAAGCGCAGCATCCCCAGCCAGACCACCGATGAAGTGGACGCGAAGAAAGTCGCCAGGGTCAAGCCACATCTCACCGATCCAGGTGCCGAGATCGCCAGCAGCGAAAGCGCGATACTCTGCGCCCAGCCAGACTCCAGTCCCATCGTGATTGGCAAGGAAGTAGTGCGCTGTCGTTGCCTGGTCATTATCGTATCCTGCGATGCTGGTCACTTTCCAAATCTCACCTCCTGGCACAACAGGAGTCTGTAAGTACCCGTCTGCACCAACTATATTACCTGCCACATGGATCGCCAGTGGCTCCTTGACGCTGTAAAGCTGATCCTCGCCCCGCACGATGAGCCGCACGTTGCCCGGCCCACCCAGCGCGACCACTAGATCGTCGATCAACTGAAGGGCGGTGATCATGGTGGCCTGATTCGCTGCGGTGGCCACATCGACACCGGCAGCGATCGTGAGCACGTCGATCTGCAAGTGCCCGGCAGCGTCCACGCGGGCCCACTGCCAGGCAGTCCCGTTCCAGAATAGGGCAGTCCGGGGACTTGGTGGATTCCCTAGCACTTCTGGCATCAAGCACCTCCTCCCCTCAGAATGCCCAGGGCTTCGAGGGTGCGGTGGAGACGGCGAAGCTCCTCCTCGGGCGGGGCAGGATTGATGATGATGGCAAAGAAGATCGTGTGTGGGTAGAAGTCGTCCTCGTTCCAGGTCTTGATGACGAACTCAAAGGGCTCTGCGGTCAGAGGGAATGGGTCTTGAAAAGTAAAGACATAATTATCCCAGGCAAAGCTGGGCAGGCGGAGCGGGTTTGCGGTGACGATTCCGGGGGCGGTGGGCAGGGTCGTGGCCCAGGACTCAGCACCCGTGTAAGTCGGCCAGACCAGTGACCCCCAGTGATAGATGCGCATGTGGGCCAGGCCCTTAGGTCCTGGAGGGAAGCCCACCCATGTCTGGCCGGTGACGCCGGGATAGACCCGAACCCTGGTCACGACCGGGCTAGCCTCCGGCGTGTTGGCCGGGGTGGGTATATTCACTGAGAAGAGCATGATCCCCCTGCCCTGTCAGGGCGAAGTGTACGGATCAAGAAAGAACCCGGTGACGTTCATGTGGACGTGATCGCCCTCAGCCGAGCCACCGTCGTTGGCGGTGATCCTGAAGCGTGCGACCACCTGGTAGTCTGAGAGAAGGGTGTAGTGTGGGTGTGCCCAGTACCAGTACCCGGCAGTGACGAGGGTGACGGTACGGCTCCAGACGATGTGACTCCCGATCATGAACCCGATGTCGACGATGGCGGCTGCGCTGGCCTCGTTCATGACGGAGACGTTGTCTATGAACATGACCGACTGAGTGGGACGGCCGACTCTGGTGGGCTGGGCCGCCTTTGGCGTGACGAGGATATTGTTCGGGGCAGCTCTCAGGTAGTCGTCTATCTCATGGCTGAAAGGGTCGCGTATCTGGGGCATTCTCTACCTCCTACTCACTCAGACAGGGGCCGCCGACGGCAGGGATGGGTGCAATGCCCCGCCGCCAGCGGTCCAGAGGAAGCTGAGCCCCCCTACTGTCCCCATGCGGGATGCTTAATAGGGGTGAGCTTGCTGACAAACGATCTGGGTGAGGCCGTATCCCGCGGAATCCTCTAGCGTATCTATCGCATGAGTCAGGATCAGGCGCAGGTTCCCCATAGGCGCGACCTCAAGCCAGTCTGCCGGATCGTCTTGATCCCCGAAGGGATAGCAGAAAGAGTCGAGCGGTGTGCGGGTCGTGCTATGAAAACTGCACTCGATACGCCCATCCTCAGACGGCTGAAAGCCGTTGAAGTCCCTGACATCGACGTGGAAGATGTTGCCAAGCCAGTTGTTCGGACTGACGAAGAAGCTGCCAGTATTGGAGATGACAACCCCACTGCTCAGACCGCCGGACAGGTGCTCGCGATGGGCGACATCTTCAACCCAACAGAACCCATGCATCTGTACCTCAGTAAACCAGTTCTTCATCAAGCGGATAAAGTCGTCTCCCCGGTGATCGAAGGGGATCCACTTGTCCTGATCCTGAGACAGTTTCAGGTGCGCGACCATCGCTTGCATCCGAGAACCGAACTCATACGACCGCACCAACAGCTTCCGGTGAGGAAAGTCCACAGGCAGCCAGGTGATCTCATCACCAGCGCCGGTCGGGGTGTACTCTTTGATCTCCTTGGTCATCAAGTACCCACGCGGC
>JAUVZB010000140.1 GCA_030602785.1 Dehalococcoidia bacterium | reverse complement strand
TTGGGACTGCCTGAGTTGAGGGTGAGAGATGAGGAGGAGACGGCGTACGGCATCAGAGTGCAGGTGGAGTATCGGGAAAGAGTGGTGGAGTGCCCTTGTTGTGGTGAGAGGACGGCGAGTGTGCATAGCAGGAGGCTGCAGGTGAAGCGGGACAGACGGTTGTGGGACAAGCCGATGTATCTGGTACTGAGCAAGCGACGGTTCCGTTGTCTCTTCTGTGGCAAGGTATTCACAGAGCCTGACATCGTCTTCGGAGCAAGGAAGCGTAGCAGTCGGCGCTTCCGTAGTTATCTGGGACGAGAGGCGCTAGAGCAGCCGGTGCGTCATGTGGCCAAGAAGGAGGGAGTAGGCGAGACGCTGGTGCGGGGTTGTGTGACCGAGGAGGCAAGGCGATTGCTGCACGCGAGGGTGAGTGCCGGCCCTGCCAAGGTCTTGGGATTGGACGAGTTCTCCATCAGGAAAGGACAGGTGTACGACACCGCGATAGTAGACCTGGAACGCAAAGAGGTCATGGGCGTGGTCAGCGGACATCGACAGCAGGAAGTGGCTGCGTTCTTCACTGCCCTGCCGCATGCGGAGGAGGCAAGGGTAGTGGTCATGGACATGCATGAGCCGTTCCGCCAGGCAGTGGCGCTCTGCTTGCCGCAGGCCCACGTGGTAGTGGACAAATTCCATGTGCTGATGCACGTGCACCGCGCATTGGACCAGGTTCGCACCAGCGTGGAACCACGGCAGGGCAAGCGAGGAGAGCTGTTCCGCGCCCGGTATCTGTTGCTGACAGCGGAGGAGCGGCTGACGCCGGAGTCGCGCGCCAGGCTCATGGCGCTGCTGAGGCGCTATCCCCAACTGCGTCGCGCGTGGCAGCTCAAGGAGTCCTTCAGAGCCTGGTATCGCTCTCGTGACAGGAACGAGGCTGAGGTGAAGCTCGTCCGGTGGGAGAATTCAGTCCGGGAGGAGGGCCCTGCCCCGTTCCAGTCTCTCTTTCCCATGCTGCGGCTCTGGAGGCAAGAGATCCTCAACTACTTCGATTATCCCTACACCAACGGTTTCCTCGAAGGCAAGAACAACCGCATCAAGGTCATCAAGAGAATGGCCTATGGCTACCGTAACTCAACCAACTTCAGATATAGAATCATGCTTAGCA
>JAUVZB010000079.1 GCA_030602785.1 Dehalococcoidia bacterium | reverse complement strand
GGTGTAGGGGCCAGCGGCGAGGCCGGAGGGATCGAATGCACCACCGGAGACGCCGGTGCCTGTCCAATCGCCGCCAGAGGGAGTGCCGCCGAGGGTCTTGGGACTGGCGTCGGGACATATGGAGAAGTCAGCGCCCGCGTTAGGAGCCGTGTAGACGGTAGCGGAGAGGGTATCTGTGCACCCGTTGGGGTCGGTGTAGGTCAGGGTGTAGGAGTCACCTCCGAGGCCGGGGGGATTGAACTGGTAGCCGCCGGAGCCGTCACTTTCGACGCCGGTGCCTGTCCAAACGCCGCCTGAGGGCGAGCCGCCGAGGGCGACGGGGGCAGCATCGGGACAGCAGGAGAAGTCATCGCCCGCGTCAGGGGTGGCGTGAACGGTGATGGTGATGGAGTCGGAGTCGGAGCAGCCGTTGGCGTCAGTGTAGGAGTAGGTAACGGGGTGCTCGCCCACGCCTGCAGAAGTGGTATCGAATACGCCGCCGGAGACATAGTCACCGGACCAGGTACCGCCGGCAGGCGTGCCGCCGGTGAGGGTGAGGTCGCCGCCATCGGCACAGATACCCTGATCTGAGCCAGCGTCAACAGAGGGGAGCGGATTGACGGTGACGGTGCCGGAGGCAGTATCAGTCGCGCATGGATTGTCGGGGCATTCGCAGGTCACATAGTACGTGTAGGTTCCAGGTACAGAGGTGTCGACCTCGGAGAAATCGATGTCGGATACGCCGCAGCACTCCTGTCCCGTGCAGTACGCGAACTGGTCCACGAACGCCTGACTCAGTCCGGCGAGGTCTGTGTCTTGACACACCGCGAAATCGTCTGCATGGGTGGTACAGCGCGGGACGTCGTCGTTTGTGACAGTGACCGTTACACTGTCACCCTTGCTAACACTGACTTCGCCGTTGGAATTGGCCGGATCTGAGAATGTCGCCGTGTAGCATGGAGGTCCGTCCTCGGTAATCGTGTGGGACCCGCCGGCGACTTGGACCGCCTCGCCCCACTCGACCTCCCGCCCGTCTATGTAGGGCGTGAAATCGGACTCTTCCGCGGTGCCGCCATCGTCATTGATGACCTGCTTCACCAGGGTCATGAAGGCCCCCTGGGTGAAATGGATGTTGCAGTCATGCGTTACATCGGTGCCTACGCCCTCGGGCAGCCCGAGGCCTGTCCACTGGGCGTCGTAGGAGAAGCTCTTGACCACGAAGGATGTGCCCTGTCTTGTCACCCAGACCACATAGTCTTCTCCCGAAGGCACCTCGACCTGCACAGCCGTGAAGTGGTTTGTGCCGTCGATAGGCCAGACGATACCCGAGTGATAGTCAAGGGCATACTGATCCGTGCCACTATCCTTAACCGACAAGAAGGCATTTGTGGCGCCGTCCACTTGAACATTCAGCGTCACCAACTCAGTCGGCGCGGAGGTGGCGGTGTTCTCGATCGTGACTTCGTAGGATTCTCCTGCCTCGAGAGTAATGAGACCATCAGCGCTGTGGCCAGAGAACGAAGGCTCGTAGTACTCGCCAGTCGGGAACGTGTTCCTTGTGTCTTCGGATATCTTGTAGTCACCCGGGTCCAGCGTGAACGTAACACTGAAGATTCCGCCTCCCGTGTCCGCCGGGACGCCAGAGTCATATTCTGTGTTCAGGTCGTCGGGGTCAAGAACCTGTATCTCAAAGTCATCCGGGGTGGCTGTTCCTCCCGAGACATCCTTGATGACCGTCAGCGTCGCAGTGTCAGCGGCCACCGCCGGCAGAACTGGCATGGCAAGCACGGCCAGCACCGCGAGACTCGTTATTCGCCACAGAATCTTACGCGCTCTCATCTTTCACCTCTTGACTGGACGGGGGCATACTTTCGTCATACTGTATTAGTCGTAGTTGCGCGGGAAATCACTCACGGGAGCAGGACTTTTGTGGGGGGCACGCGCAGGAACCCGGATGTCGCAGTGCTTGCCTCCGCCAATCCCATCTGCCTCTCATGGACACTCACGTCGCTCCCGCTGCAACTAGACAAATCGAAACTATCACACTACTGTCGGAAGGTCAAGCTGGTCCTGGTACTGAAGGGCCAGTACCCTCCCCGGCCGCCCACATCACCTGCTGTCGTCGCGGCTTGCCGTGGCTTTCGGACAGCTCAGACCGCTGGAGCCAGCGCATCCTGCGGGATTCGAGAACGACCCCGCGTGAGAGAGAGCCAGGGATTGGGGAGGACCTGGCCGTCAGTCCTCAGCGTATGGGGATGTACGGATTCTGCATGGGGAAGAAACCGGCGGCTGAGGGTGCGAGACTATGGAGTGATTCGAGGAGCAGTCCGGACGCGGCGACCTGCGGTAGTGGCCTCACAGCGGTGTGTGCTCGCTGCAACCCCGGTGTGTAGCCACAGGGGAGTTGAAAGGGGTAGGCCAAGAGGGGCTCTGAAGGAAAGGAGACCTCGCGCTGCTACGCGTGCACTGCGTCCGACAGGCTGTGCGACAGCGAGCGTCGAGCGCGAGCCAGCAACCCCTCTACCGCCTTCGGCGACCGCCCCATCTCGTTCCCGATAGCCACCACCGAGAGCCCGTCGAAGTACTTGAAGCGCAACACGTCTCCGTACGGGGGTGGTAGTGTGTGGAGGGCCTGCTGAACCGTGTCCCTTGTTTCCTTAGTCTCAAACCATAGCTCGATCGGCGACGTATTGCCGTTGTCGTGCGAGTTCTCTTCCGGCAATAACTCGACAGCCACAGCGTCCTGTCCCTGCGTCGGAGGCAGTTTCCTGTAGTGGTCGGATATCTTGTGCTGCGCTATGGAGCAGAGCCAGGTGTAGGCGCTGGACCCGGAGCGGAACCGTGCGAAGGAGATCAGGGCCGCGGCAAAAGCCTCTTGCACGATGTCCTCGGCGGTGCTCCTATCACTGTGTACACGTGGCAGTACGAACTTGAGGAGCCTCTCACGGTAGCCCGCGTAGAGTCCCTCGACTGTCTCCTGCGAGGCGTCGTTCGGTTTTCCCGGAAAGACCGTGTCGGTTTCTCGATGAATCATAGCTATCCCCCGGTTACTGCAATGGACACACTTCCCCTAGGGAAAAATTTAGCAGTGCAGGAGTCCACGGGACATCGCACGTAGGTACTGAATACCGGGGTATAGTTCGTACGGAGACATCCGTTGGGGGGACCTGGGTAGGGGGCGCGGTCGAGTGTGTGACTCGCAGGAGAGGTCGGGCGCTTTGACCGCAAAATGGGCCTGTGGTAAATTATGAAACTGTCGACGGCAGCGTAGCTCAGTGGTAGAGCAGGGGACTCATAAGCCCTTGGTCATTGGTTCAAATCCAATCGCTGCCACCATTCCACCTTTTCATCATCCACCCGCTGTGTCGCCCGAAGGCGGCTGGCAGGTCGGGCAGTAGTAGGAACCTCTCTTGCGTACCATCACGCGCTGGAGCGCCATACCACACCTCGGGCACGGCTCTCCCTTCTTGTGGGCCACGTTGAAGCCGAAGTGCGCTGTGCCATGCTCTCCGTTCGGCAGTGCGTATGTACTGACGCTCGCCCCTTTGCTTCCGATGGCATCGGTCAGCACCTGCCGCAGAGCTTTCCAGAGTGACGCGACCCGAGGGATGTCGAGGTTCCTTGCTGGAGTCATCGGGTGGATGCGCGCAAGGAAGAGTGCCTCGTCTGCATACATGTTGCCCACACCCGCGACGATGTGCTGGTCTAACAACGCAGCCTTGATGGGGATACGATGTCGCGAGAGTGACTCCTTCAACGAATCAGCCGTGAAGTCCTCGTCAAGTGGTTCCGGTCCGAGACGCTGAAGCAGCGGCTTCATGTCCTGATAGTGCCGTATTGTGCCAAGCCGGCGCATGTCGTTGAAGAGGAGCTTCTCACCGTTCGAGAAGCTCAACACGGCCCTGACCCGGGCTTTGGTTGCAGGTTCTTGCAGAAGGATGGCGCCTGTCATCCTGAGATGAAGCACGACGCCGCGGTTGCCGTTAAGGAGCAGTATCAGGTGCTTGCCTCGTCGGAGCACAGCGCGGACTGTCGCACCGACCGCCGCCTGCAGGGACTCAGGCCCCTCCGGGCCGGCGATGGATGGGTCGAGCAATGAGACGTCCGAAATACGCGCGCCGACGATGCAGGGTTCGATGGCTCGTCGTATTGTCTCGACTTCAGGCAGTTCTGGCATGGCGCCAAGTGTAGGCCATCGGGGCAGAGGCTCCAAAGGTCAATCGTGTATAATCGCGGATTGCGCGTCATTTGGCGTGACAACGGAGGCCGCATGTACAGGATTCTGGAGAGGGAGGACCTGACTCCCACGATTCACCTTCTGAAGATAGAGGCGCCGCGGGTGGCGCGGAAGGCCCAGGCGGGCCAGTTCGTCATATTGCACCACGGGGAAGAGGGAGAACGCATCCCTCTCACGATTGCCGACTGGGACCGGGCCGAAGGCACGGTGACGGTCGTCTTTATGGAAGTGGGCACGAGCACGCGCAAGTTCGCGCAGTTCGGGGCCGGAGACGTGGTGGACGACTTCGTGGGCCCGCTTGGCAAGCCAACCGAGATTGAGAACTATGGCACCGTTGTCTGCGTTGCCGGAGGATTCGCAATCGCCACCATCGTGCCCATCGCCCGTGCGATGAAAGCCGCCGGTAACAGGGTGATTTCCATCATGGGCTCTCGAACGAAGGACCTCGTCTTCTGGGAGGATAGACTGGGCCAGTTCAGCGACGAGCTCATCGTCACCACTGACGACGGCTCCTACGGACGGAAGGGTCTTGTGACCGAGCCCCTGACGGAGCTTCTGAAGACGAGGGACATTGGCAGGGTCATAGCTATCGGCCCGACCATCATGATGAAGTTCTCCGCTCTCACCTCGAAGCCCTTCGGCGTGAAGACGATTGTCAGCCTGAACCCCATCATGGTGGACGGCACGGGCATGTGCGGTGCGTGCCGCGTTGAGGTCGGTGGTGAGACGAAGCTGGCGTGTGTTGACGGCCCGGACTTCGACGCCCATCTCGTTGACTGGGACCTGCTTATCAGCCGGCAGCGGGCGTACCTCGATCAGGAGAAGACATCCGACGAGCGCCGGCAGCACCATTGCAGCGGAGGCGGACACTGTGGCTAAGAACGAACTGAATCTGAACAGAGTCTCTATGCCGAAGCAAGACCCGCAGGAACGGGCGAGGAACTTCGGCGAGGTGTCGCTGGGCTATTCGAAAGCCCAGGCAATTGCAGAGGCCGACCGCTGTCTTCAGTGCCGGAAACCGACGTGCAAGGACGGCTGCCCTGTGAACGTGGATATCCCCGAGTTCATCAAGGCACTGCGCGAGGACGATATGCCCGAGGCCGTGCGGGCACTGAAGGCGAAGAACAGCCTGCCTGCCGTATGCGGGCGGGTCTGCCCGCAGGAGCAGCAGTGTGAGAAGTTGTGCGTTCTGGCGCGGAAGGGCGCGCCTGTCGCTATCGGCCGTCTGGAGCGCTATGTCGCGGACTGGGACCTTGCCGCCGAAAGTACTCCCGAGCCGCAAGCCGCGGCCGCAGTGCCGGGCCGGAAGCGCATCGCAGTAGTGGGCGCAGGGCCGGCCGGTCTCACGTGTGCCGCAGACCTGGCGAAGATGGAATATGGTGTGACCGTGTTCGAAGCCCTCCACACTGCGGGGGGAGTCCTGAAGTACGGTATCCCGGAGTTCAGGCTGCCGAAGAGCATCGTCCAAGCGGAAGTCGACTACGTGAAGTCTCTCGGCGTTGAGCTCGTGCTCGATAACGTCGTCGGCAGGACCGAACTCGTCGATGAACTCTTCGAGGAAGGGTTCGACGCCGTGTTTCTTTCCCCGGGCGCGGGAGCGCCCATGTTTCTCAACATCCCGGGCGAGAACCTGAACAACGTCTACTCGGCCAATGAGTTCCTCACCCGTGTCAACCTGATGAAGGCGTACCTGTTCCCCGACTACGACACGCCAATCAAGATCGGCAAGAGGGTTGCCGTATTCGGCGGCGGAAACGTTGCGATGGACTCATCGCGGTGCGCGCTTCGCCTTGGCGCGGAGGAAGTGTACATAGTGTACAGGCGGTCGGAGGCGGAGTTGCCGGCGAGAGAAGAGGAACGGGAGAATGCGAAGGAAGAAGGGGTCATCTTCAAGCTGCTCACCAATCCGAAGAGCTTGCTCGATGACGGGCAGGGCAACGTAAGGGCTGTCGAGTGCTATGAGATGGAGCTCGGCGAGCCGGATGAGAGCGGGAGAAGACGCCCCATTGTGAAGCCCGGCACCGAGTTCGAGATTGAGATAGACACGGCCATAATCGCGCTTGGCACGCGTCCGAACCCTGTCATTCCGTCCACCACGCCCGGCCTCGAATTGACGCGGCAGGGCGCGATAGCCACCGATGTCGCCACCGGCCGCACGAGCAGGGAAGGTATCTGGTGCGGGGGGGATATGGCCACCGGCGCCGCCACGGTCATAGATGCCATGGGGGCAGGCAGGCGCGCTGCGACCGATATCGACCGGTATCTGCAACAGAAGTGACGTCGGTCTGCCGGGCTAGGAGCCTGTCGGAGAAACAATTCTCATTGCCATATAGGGCATCGAGATGGAACACTGGTGGGGTATAGTAGTAGCGTGAAGACGTTCAAGCCGTACGCGCCGAACCAACTACTGCTGCTACCGCCGTCGTTGCAGGAC
>JAUVZB010000111.1 GCA_030602785.1 Dehalococcoidia bacterium | reverse complement strand
GGGCGCACGAGCGTGGCTATGAGGGTGGATCTCCCGGACGGGCGGGCACTCGTTGCTGAGACAAGTTTACGTCTCTTCCTCCGGACCGCCGACTTGTTGAGGGCACGCTACGGTGCTGAGTGAGCAGGAACAGGGGGAGCTATCCAACCTGGCCCTGGACATGGCCCCCGGCCAGGATATGTGGCTGGCCAGCGTCACATACCGGCTGCTCTGTGGTGCCTTCGAGGGGGAGAAGGACGACTGGTTCTGGGAAGACCGGGCATGGATGTGGTTCGTCAGGGATAAAGATAAGGCGCCGTTGGGACCCGTGCCAAGAGAACAGACGGTAGATTGGCAGCCACCTTTTGACCACATAGGGGTGTGAATAGAACTGATAGTGGACACCAGCCGCCTCAAATGGTTCGCTGACAGCCCGGATGCGGGCCCCGATTGCACCTGCTCCCTCTGCGGCCACCCCATCTTGGAGCCGGAGATCCCCCTCAGGGTGTACGACGACTGGGAAGCGCTGGAGATCCGGCTGCACACCAAGTGCTGGAACGAGGTGAACCCCCACAAGGTAACTGTGTCCCCACCCGACGATGAGGAGGTCTTGTAGTATGAGGACAAGCGAGTTTTCCTATGTGACCCCCGACGGCACGAAGTTTACCTTCCGGCTCAACTACGTGTGGCGGTGGAGAGACCTTATACCCACGCTGAAACTCTGGGTCAAATGGCTTATAAGTCCACGGGAGCGGCAGGAATTGGAGCAACAGGCAAAGGCTATAGCCCGGATGCTGGTGGCGCTGGCGCTGGTCGCCAGGGAAGCATCTCGGGAGAGGAAGAATATAGGAGGTTGAACCATGGATCAAAAGGTCGAGATAGAGATCAGCGGGCACAAGGCCTGGATTGAGAACGTGACCGCCCAGGCTGCTGGAGGGATCCTGGTCCCCTGGGATGACAGGCTGTGTGTCTTCCTGAGCTTTGACGAGTCGGTAGAGAGCATCCTGGGATTCTACGTTTACCTTCCCGTCCATCCCGCCGCTTACGGGAAGGAAGTCTTTCTGGAGGCGGTGAAGCGGGAGGGCGAGAAGGAGCTGGAAAGGCACTTGAGGCTCGCTAGGGTGGTACGGGCCCAAAGGGTGCAAGAGGAAGAGAAGCAACGGGCTCTGGACCGCATAGCGGAGGCGGTCAAGACCGCCATAGGGTTGACAGAAAGCGGGTGAGGTGGAGCCCTACTACAAAGACTCCACCCTGCCAAACCTGGCGCTGATGAAGCTGAGCGCCTGGCACAAGGCGCAGTACGACGTCGTGACCAAAGCCAGGGAGATTCCATTCGGCGCGTGGGATAGCATCTACGCCTCGGCCGTCTACACTTGGTCCAGGGCCCGGATGGAGCAGCTGGAGGGCTACGCGATCCTGGGTGGCCATGGCTGGGATCTCGAGAGCCGGCTTGTCCGAGAGGTGGACGCCATGAGGCCGGACTACACCCTTTACGGCATCGACTACGGACTGGGCTACCTCACGCGCGGCTGCCCGCGGAGGTGTCCCTTCTGCGACGTCTGGAAGATGTGGCCACGGCCGCGGGTGGTAGCCACCTGGGATGACCTCTTGAACCCCCTCAGCAACTTCGTCGTTCTTCTGGACGACAACTTCCTGGCCCGTCTCGGCAGGGCCAGGGAGCTCCTCGAGGAGGCCATCGAGCGACAGATAGAGATGTGCTTCTCCCAGGGCCTGGACATTCGCCTGGTGACCCCTAAGAACGCGGAGCTCCTCGCCAGGGTGCGCTTCTGGAACACCCACCACACCAGGAGGCAGCTTACCGTGGCCCTTGACTCACTCGAGATGTACCCGGCCTTCAGGCGCGGCGTCAGGCTCCTCCTGGAGGCGGGGATAAAGCCCTGGCGGATCCAGGCGTTCTTCCTCTGCGGGTACGACTCCACGTTCGACGAGGACATGGAGCGCTTCAGACTCATGCGGGAGCTGGACGTTGACCCCTTCTGCATGGTGTACCGGTCGCCCGAGAGAGGCAAGCGGATCCGGGACCGGCGCCTCCACCACTTCGCCCGGTGGGTGAACCGGCGGCTCTACAAGAGCTGCAAGTTCGAGGAGTACCGGCGGTATCTGAAGGAGGCAAGGCATGTTCGGACTTAGGACCAAGACGATGAAGGTTGAAGTCAAACCTATCCTTCAGTCGGCAGTACCCTGAACTCTACCGGCTTTACCTGGAGCTGCGGGTAAGGGGTGACAGATGATGAGGGTACTTAGCTTCGGTGGCGGTGTCCAGACTGTGGCCCTCCTCCTCCTGGAGGTTCAGGGCGAGGCGCCGCGTGCCGACCACGTGGTCTTTGCCGACACCGGGGGTGAGATTCCGGAGACCTACGCCTACATGGAGGAGATGGATGATATACAGGTACATTGGCTCTGAAGAGTACCAGGACACCTTGGACGGATATGCCGTACACCTGGTTGATCGGCTAGAGAAAGCAATAAAGAGGCAGGACTACCTGGGGGCTGGAGCACTACGGTTGGTGATCACTGAGATGGGGAGCCTCCGAACTCGCCTTAACACAAAAGGGAGCACTCTAGCTCAGATAATCCGGCGTGCGCGTCGCAGGGGGACCCTCTACGCGGCCGCTTTGGAAGAGATGCGCGAGGCGCTGGGCGATTGACGATGGAGTCCTGCCCGGTGTCATGTCCTGGACCGAGCCGGAGGACCTTACCCCCGAGGAGCTGGCGTTCCTCGAGGGGACGTGTGGAATGGGGTACTGTTTTGTATGAGGGAAGGTCTGTAAACAGTACCGACGGAGCGGGGCCGCTGGAGATCTACCGGATTAGGAGGGTGCCATGAAGGTCGAACTCAGAGAAGACGGCTTCAAGGTTCTGGTGCAACCCGATGAGCTGAACCTGATCCAGCGCTTCTTCCCCATCTTCGCTGTGTTCATGGAGATCTACACGGCGATGGC
>JAUVZB010000021.1 GCA_030602785.1 Dehalococcoidia bacterium | reverse complement strand
CAGAGGTCCGCCCCTACACCAGGGAACTCGACCGTGAATGGTCATAATGAGTGGCGTGTCGGCAGCGCGACATGGCCGAGCTGCTCCCTTCGTACCAATACCAAGGGGGCTGTTTCTCCGACAGGCTCCTAGGGACTGTAGCTGACTCCTGCTGTCGGCGATTCCCATACTTCGACGCTTGCGAGCCGCACGGGCGTGTCTTCGAACAGGGGTTGCAGTTCCCGGTAGAGCCATGCGGCGATGTTCTCGCTCGACGGAGCCTTCGCAGAGAAGGGCCCGAGTTCGTTGAGGCAGGTATGGTCCACCTGTGAGAGCAGCTCACGGAGCAGGCGTTTCATCTCGGCGAAGTCGTATGCCATCCCGTCGCTGCCGACGGATTCGGCCTCCACTCGAAGGACGACCTTGAACCGGTGGCCGTGTAGTCGCTCACACTTGCCGTTGTACTCGGGGAGATAGTGGGCGGCATCGAAGTGCTCTTCAACGAATAGCTGGTACATCATTGCCTCCGTGTCTTTTGCGCACCCAGTGGCTGTCGCGTGTCTCACTCGCGAGCGTTGCCACGGTCTTGCGCAGTTCGGGATGAACGAGGTCAGGAGCTATCTCCGCTAGTGGTACGAGTACGAAGGAACGCTCGGGGATGCGTGGGTGAGGGATGTCCAGTTGAGCCGTGTGGACCGACCGGCTGCCATAGAAGAGGATGTCGATATCCACGGTGCGGGGCCCGTTCTTGAACGTGGGGCGGCGTTCCAGTTCTGTCTCGATGCGTTGAGTCAGGTCCAGTAGCTCCAGCGGAGCCAGTTCCGTTGTGGCGTGGCACACGAGGTTCAGAAAGGGAGGCTGGCTGGCATGGCCGACCGGCTCCGTCTCGTAGACGCTCGATGTCTCCAGAAGGTCCACGTGCTGCGCGAGAGCCCGGAGCGCTGCGCTCAGTTGCCCCAGCCTGTCGCCAATGTTCGACCCGAGTCCCAGGAACACTTGCTCCGGTGCCATGTCCTTAGCCGCGGGTGATTGCATCGGCAACCTTGCAGACGCGCCGCATCTCCCTGACGTCGTGTACCCGGACGATGTCGACTCCCTGTGTGACGCATATCGCCACAGTAGCTGCCGTTGCCTCAAGTCGTTCGGAGGGAGGGAGGTCCAGCACATGTCCCAGGACGGATTTCCTCGATGTGCCGACAAGTATGGGAAACCCCAACTCACGCAGTTCGCCCATCCTCCGCAGCAGTTCAAGATTCTGCGGCTGCGTCTTTCCGAACCCGATGCCGGGGTCGACTATGAGTTGTGTCGACGGAACCCCTCGCTCGAGCGCCTCGTATGTGGCCCTTCGAAGGTCTTCTGCCACGACCTTGACGATGTCATTGAACACTACGTCATGCCTCGGGGAGACGTCTCTCTGGTTGCTCATCAGGACCATGCCTGCGCCGCGCTCCGCGGCGAGGTCGGCCAGTCTCGGCTCTTGCTTCAGCCCCCAGATGTCGTTGATGATGTCGGCTCCGGCCTCCAGCGCCTCGTATGCGACCTGGTACTTGTAGGTGTCAACGCTTAGCGGGATGTCCAGTTCGCGACGGATAGCCGCAATGACCGGGACGACGCGCTCGGTCTCCTCGTCCGCGCTGATTGGCTCTGAGCCCGGCCTTGTGGACTCGCCCCCGATGTCGATGAGGTCGGCGCCATCGGCGACCATCTGCCGGACCAGGGATAGCGCCGTTGACAGCTTCGTCACGCCGTCGCCCGCGAACGAGTCGGGCGAGACGTTGAGTATCCCCATCACGTAGGTTCGTCTACCCCACTGAAACGTTGTGGCCCGGATATGCAGTGGCAGCTTCCCCTCTACGCCCATCTGCTCGGCGAACGTCACGTCGTTGATTATAACAGCGGATTTGAATAGAATAATCGTTCCGCATTCTGATTCGGATAAGGAGCCACCCACTTCATGTACGAAACGACACCTGTGCAAGTCATCGACCTGACCTTGCGTGATGGGCACCAATCGCTGCTCGCGACCAGGGTGAGGACTGAAGACCTGCTTGAGCTGGCTCCTGACATGGATGGCCTCGGCTTCTGGTCCATGGAGGTCTGGGGCGGCGCCACGTTTGATGTCATGACGCGCTTCCTCAACGAGGACCCGTGGGAGCGCCTGCGTCTTCTGAAACGTGCGGCTCCCAGGACTCGGCTCCAGATGCTTTTGCGCGGACAGAACCTCGTTGGGTACCGGAACTACGCGGACGATGTCGTGAAGGCGTTTGTGCGCCACGCCTCTGAGTGCGGCATCGACGTCTTTCGTATCTTCGATGCGTTGAACGACGAGCGAAACCTCCGCACGGCTATGGAAGCGGCCAGGGAGTGCGGCAAGCACGTGCAAGCCACCGTCTGCTACTCGCTGACCGAGCACAAGCTCGGTGGTCCCGTCTACACGATAGACTACTTCATCGACAAGGCACTCACGCTGCAGGAGATGGGGGCGGACAGCCTCTGTGTGAAGGACATGGCCGGCCTGATGGCCCCTGATGATGCGTATGACCTGATCAGTTCGTTGAAAGACGTGCTCGACATCCCTGTGGCACTGCACAGCCATTCGACGAGCGGCATGGCGGCCATGAGCCTGCTGAAAGCGGTGGAGGCCGGCGTGGACATGATAGACACCTGCCTTGCCCCGTTCGCCTTGCGCACGTCTCATACGGCAATCGAGACGATGATTGCGGCCCTTCGGGGCACGCCGCGGGAGACCGGGCTCGACCTCGACACGGTGCTGGCGATTGATGACAAGCTTGAGGCCATCGCTCCCAGGTACAGGGATTTCCTGGCCCACACCCGGATGTCAGTCATCGACACTGCGGTTCTCCGGCATCAGATACCCGGGGGCATGTACAGCAACATGGTGTCCCAGTTGAAGGAGGCCGGCGCGCTCGACCGCCTGCCCGAGGTGTATGCGGAACTGCCCCGGGTTCGGAAGGACCTTGGCTATCCACCGCTTGTCACGCCAACGAGCCAGATCGTTGGGACGCAGGCAATCACCAATGTCCTTTTCGGTCGCTACAAGACCGTGTCCGAGCAGGTGAAGGACTACGTCTACGGCCTCTATGGCAAGCCGTCCATACCTGTTGACCCTTCGGTGCAGGAGATCGTGCTCAAGGGTTACGAGCGGGGTGAACAACCGATTGACTGCCGCCCCGCCGACGTGCTGGAGCCTGAACTGGAGGCAGCCCGCCGCGAAGTGGGTGACCTGGCGGCTGACGCCGGCGATGTTCTCACATACGTACTCTATCCGACGTCGGGTGGGCGATTCCTGCGCTGGAAGTACGGGCTTGAGGCGCCTCCGCCAGAGACGAAGGGCAAGACGCTGGATGATATCCGGCGGGAGGACGCACTGCTTGCGAAAGTGCGCTCGGGCGAAGTGGCTGCGCCCGACGCGGAGGCGGTCGAGGACCCTGTGCTGACAGGAGCCGAGCCATCTCCCGAGCCGGCTGCGGGAACGCCGCTGTTGTGCCCCATGCCAGGCACAATCATCCGCTACCTGGTTGAGGAGGGAGATGAGGTGCAAGCCGGCGACGGAGTATGCCTGCTTGAGGCCATGAAGATGGAGAACGTCCTGCCGTCTCCGGAGGATGGGAAGGTTATCGCCATCATGTGCCAGCCCGGCGACAAAGTGCAGTTGGACCAGATCCTGGCGGTGATAGGATAGCTTCGATGGGAAAGACCCTCGCCGAGAAAATCCTGTCTGATAGATCGGGCACCGATGCCAGCGCGGGCGACATCGCAATCTCGCGTGTCGACCTCGCGTTTGTGCAGGATACGACCGGGCCCCTGACGTTGCGGATTTTCGAAGAGGGAGGTTTCGAGGAGCTTGCAGACCCGTCGCGGACGGTCCTTTTCATGGACCACGCTGCTCCCAGTCCTGCACGAGGACTCTCGACGGATCACGTGTTCATGCGGGAGTTTGGCCGCCAGTTCGACTGTGCCGTGAGCGATGTCGGTGACGGCGTGTGTCACCAACTCGTTGCCGAGCGCTACGCCAGGCCGGGCGATGTGATTGTGGGTTCTGACTCGCACAGCGTGACTGCCGGCGCATTCGGTGCGTTCGGGACAGGAATGGGATCGAGTGATGTTGCAGTTGCCATGGCGCTGGGGAAGAACTGGTTCAGAGTTCCCGAGACGCTGCGCATATGGCTAACAGGGTCACTTGGCCCGATGGTGTACTCGAAGGACCTCATTCTTCACCTGATTGGACTTATCGGGGCGGACGGCGCCACATACATGGCGCTGGAGTTCGCCGGACCCGGTGTCGAGACGCTCTCGCTGGCTGACAGGCTCGTTGTGTCGAACATGGCTGTGGAGGCAGGGGCCAAGGTGGGCCTCTTTCCAAGCGATGAGAAGACCAGGGAATTCCTTGAAGCCATGGGCCGAGGCAAGGACTACCGCGCGCTGGCTGCCGACGCGGATGCCCGGTACCAGCGCACGATTGAGATTGCCCTCGACTCGCTGCAGCCTGTGGCATCGTGCCCGCACACTGTGGATAACGTGCGCCTCGTCTCCGAGTTGAGCGGCACACGCGTGGAACAGGTCTTTGTCGGTACGTGTACGAATGGGCGCCTGGAGGACCTGGGACTCGTCGCGCGCATGCTTGCGGGCAAGAGGAAAGCTGACGGCACAAGGCTGCTTGTTGCGCCAGCCTCTCGACAGGTGTTGCTGCAGGCAATCGAGCACGGGTATGTTGCCTCCCTCATTGAGTCCGGCGCTGTCATGTTGCCACCCGGTTGCGCCGCCTGTCTGGGCCTGCACCAGGGGGTGCTCGGCGACGGAGAGACGTGCCTCTCTACAGCCAATCGTAATTTCAAGGGACGCATGGGCAACCCGGACGCGTTCGTGTATCTCGCGAGTCCCGCGACCGCGGCCGCAACGGCGCTTGCCGGCATCATAACCGATCCCCGGGAGATGCGCTGATCATGGAGAGGAACATACTGAGAGGCACAGCCATCACCGCAGGCGATGATGTCTCAACCGACGACATAATACCCGGGAGGTTCGCGCACCTTCGCAGCAACCTTCCTGAACTGGCTGTCCATGTTTTCGAGGATAGAATCCACGGATTCCGGGACAAAGTGAGGAAAGGTGATGTGCTTGTCGGGGGACGCAACTTCGGGCTCGGCTCCAGCAGGGAGCATGCACCGGTTGTCATCAAGATGGCGGGCGTAGCCGCCATCCTGGCGAAGTCGGTGGCCCGTATCTTCTACCGGAATGCCATCAACCAGGGATTGGTCGTTCTTATCTGCGATACGGATGGCATTCAGGATGGCGATGAGATCGAGATAAGGCTGGACGACGGAATCGTCGTCAACCTCAATACGGGCACAACGCTGAGTTGTGACAAGATGCCCCCGCTCATGTCCGATATCCTCGCCGCAGGTGGCCTCGTGTCGTATATCAGGCAGCACGGCACGCTTGATGCCGGCTCATGAATCCTCAGCCGCACATCATCTACTATCGCGCTTACTCCATGGAGGTTGTGTGAAGCACAGAGTCACATTCATTCCGGGTGATGGTGTTGGGCCGGAGGTGTCGGAAGCCACGAGACGGGTGCTCGAAGCCACTGGTGTCGCATTCGAGTGGGAATCCGTTGTGATAGGCGCCGAGGCCCTGGAGAAGACCGGAACACCGCTTCCGCAGGCGGCTCTCGATTCGATTCGGAAGAACGGAACGGCCATCAAGGGGCCAGTGACGACTCCGATTGCGAGCGGCTTTCGCAGTGTGAACGTGGCTCTCAGGAGGGAGCTGGACCTGTACGCATGCCTGAGGCCGTGCAGGAGCTTCCGTGGAGTGTACGCACCCTATGACGATGTTGACATCGTCGTAGTGCGGGAGAACACCGAGGGACTGTATGCCGGCATCGAGTTCAATCGGGGGCAGGATGACACCACGCGACTGAGAGCATTCATAGAGGAGACGAGTGGCAGACGCGTGCCTGCTGACTCGGCGGTGAGCCTGCGTGTGATTTCGCATTCGGCGAGCGCGCGGATAGCCCGCTTCGCCTTCGACTATGCGCGTGCCAACGGCCGCAGAAAAGTCACCGCTGTGCACAAGTCGAACATCCTCAAGTTCTCGGATGGAGTATTCCTTGACGCGGCACGGGAAGTTGCGCCGGACTATCCGGAGATAGAGTTCACGGATGTCCTCCTCGACGCGTGCTGCATGCAGCTTGCCAGGCGGCCGCAGCAATTCGATGTGCTTGTGACGCCCAACTTCTACGGCGACGTCCTCTCCGACCTGTGCGCGGGACTCGTGGGCGGCCTCGGGCTGGCGCCGGGCGCCAACATCGGCGACAACATCGCGGTCTTTGAGCCGACGCACGGAAGCGCTCCCAAGTATGCCGGACTCAACAAGGTGAATCCTATCGCTACGATGCTCTCCGGCGTACTGATGCTTCGCCATCTGGGCGAGACGGAGGCGGCCGACAGGCTGGAGAGTGCCATAGCCGCTGTGATTGCAGAGGGCGAGAGTGTCACCTATGACATGAAGGCCGACCGTGATGATCCGTCTGCGGTCACGACGAACCAGGTGGCCGACGCAGTGATTGAGAAGCTACGCTAGCAGCTTCTCGCGGGCCATGTGCATGAGCAGGGCCGCGATGCTCTTCGCATCACATATCTTCCCGGACTCAATGAGTCCGGTGATGTCCTTCAACGGTATCTTGACAACCTCTATCTCGTCGGTGTCTTCCGCCACCAGCCTGCTCGGCTTCAGGTCGCGAGCTACGTACGAGTACAGATACTCGGTGCCGTAGCCCGGTATCGAGTAGAAACCCCCGAGCGGCTCGACTGCCCCGGGGATGTACCCGATTTCCTCCTGCAACTCCCGGCTGACACAGTCGAGCGGGTCCTCGCCGGGTTCCACCCCACCGGCGGGGAGTTCAAGCAGGTATGAGTCGACCGGGTATCGGAACTGGCGCACGAGCAGGACGTTGTTGGTTTCATCTACAGGGACGGCAACGACGCAGTCCGCGTGTTCCACAACGTCACGCGTGGTCGTCTTGCCGTTTGGCTTCGTCACCGTGTCTACCCGGAGAGAGATGGCGTTGCCATCGTAGACCTGTCTGGTTGATATCTGTTTCTCCATCGCGCCGGCTTGCTCCCTGTGGTCACTGACCCTGGTGTTTCTCTGGAGGTGGGGTGTCAAGCGCGCGTATGAGGGCGACCTCGTCGCAATCAGGGAACAGCGGGCAGTAGTAGCACTCGGCCCAGACTTTGTGCGGTAGCTGCGACTTGTCTACGAGAGTGAACCCCTGTTTCTGGAAGAACTCCGGCTGGCGTGTCAGGCAGAAGACCTGCGGAAGCCCGAGCGAACGTGCTTCATCGATGCATGACTGCACGAGCGTTGCCCCGAGTCGTTCCCCGTGTCTGCTCTGCTTGACCGCCAGCGAGCGAATCTCTGCCAGGTCCAGCCAGCTCACGTGCAGTGCGGCGCATCCGATGAACATGCTCCCATCGCGCACGACGAAGTAGTCCCTGAGGTTCTCGTATATCTGGCTCAGCGCCCTCGGTAACATGTCGCCACGATTGGCGAAGTCATTGATGAGCTGATGCATGGCTGGCACGTCGGCTATTCTTGCCTTGGAGACGTTCACGTCCTTGCACCTCCCAGCTTCTCTTGAAGCGATGCGTAGAAATACGTGCGAGGCCTCAACCGCACGAAACGAGCCCTGTGCTCGCTCGTCATGACCTCTACACGCTGGCCGCTGCTGAGAGGGCAGTCTGTCTGTCCATCAAGGCTGAGGACCGCTCCGTCTCTGCCTTCGACATGGAGACCGACCCTGGCATCTCCCGGCAGCAGAAGAGCCTGGCTGAGGCCTATGTGGCTGGAAATAGGTTGGACCACGATTTCCCGGGCTTCCGGCAGCAGCACCGGGCCTCCTGCGGCGAAGGAATAGCCGGTGCTCCCCGTGGCAGTCGCCACGATGACGCCGTCTGCCCTGTACGTTGTCACAGGCTCGCCGCCAACATCGAGCGCAACGTTGATGAGCCGCACCGCGGTGCAGCGCACCACTGCGTCGTTGAGGGCGAGGAACTGCCTCCCCCCCAGCGTGGCGCACAACATCGTTCGTTCCTCAATCCACCCCTCCCCTGCAATCACTTGTGGCAGCGCTGCGTCTATTTCGCTCTCACCCAACTCGGTAATGAAACCAAGCTTCCCGAGCTTCACCCCCAGCACAGGGACTGCAGCCGGGGCCGTGACGCGGGCACAGTGCAGTATCGTGCCGTCACCGCCAATGCCCACGACGAGGTCTGTCTCCGGCATGTGGGGTTCCGCGGCCTGTTCGTCCCATGCCGAACAGAGCCATACCGTGATGCCTTCGGACTCGAGGAAATGCCGAATCGAGTGTGCGAGAGTCAGGGCCTTCTCGACGTGGGGGCGGAAGAGGACTCCGATTCGCTTCATGGGAAGGTCAAGTGTAGCATCGGCCCCGTACGTGGTCAAAGCGCTCGCATGCGAGCATTGCGGCCGCGTGGTGCAGCGGAAGTGGATGTCTGTCGTGAATCGATGCGCTACTGGAGGAGTTGTGGTGCGAACAGCAGAAGCACTCCGAGGACGCACAGGATAACGCCCCCGACGGGCCGGCAGTACTTCATGTAGCGGTCCGCGACCGAGGTGTTCAGCGCGAGAGCTGCGGCACTGAAGACGATGAGGTGGGTGAGCATGAGAAAGAAGACGTAGAGCAAGATGTAGAGGTAGTGCTGGAGGGTGCTTAGATCGGACAGCGTCAGCACGCGCGTAAATATCGCCGGGAGCGCCGCCGAACACACGAACTCGAAGGAATTGACGATGAATGCGAGTGCTATGATGGCTACTATCAATCCAATGTTGACGGGTGAAGCGGCGATGGATTGTATGCGTGACATCGTGCCCTTGCGCGACTCGGTATCCACGACCTCGCAGACAATCAGTCCTCCGGACTTGATGTAGTCGTAGAGGTTGAATACACCGGCACCGAGAGCAACGGTCCCGATGATGGTGGTGATCGGTCGCGAGTAGCCGATCAGCAGGAAGGCGTTGAGCCATGCCGTCATGAACAGGTAGTTGAGGACGAATGATGTAGAGACAAAGGCCCCAACGATGAGCCATACCTTGCGCCGGTCATTCAGCACGACCAGAAGCGAGATGAGGTAGGCCAGGACCCACATCGCGCACGGGTTGAACCCGTCAACAAAGCCGAGGATGACTGCGAGCGCGGGAAGCGAGTAGTCCGCGATGCGGACTGTGCCGAAGATAGGCAAGTCCAGCTCTTGCGGCAGCACATCTTCAACAGGGGCCGCCTCCTGGCCTCCGCCTTCCAGACCATCGACAATCGCCTGTTCGAGGGCAGGCCCGTTCTTCTCAAGTGACTCCCACCCGATGAAGGCACGCTTGCCAATGATGGTGGCGGGGAAATCCAGCTCATCCTCAGTGACTCCGGTGCCCTCTATCAACTGCACCAGGACATCGTATTCGCCGGGGTCGGCGCCGTCGTGGTACACGAAGTACACATCCGGGTACTTGCGGGCCATGTCCTCGTTGAAAGGTTCCTGGTCCCTGCAGTGTGGACAGCCCGAATGGTAGAAGAAGTGGACCTCAAGGCTGGTGTCGGTCTCGGGTGCCGGTGGCTCTTCGAATCCGGTATCCGGCGAGGCCACGAAAAGCAGGACCGTGGCGAGCACCACGAGGGCAATGCTGACGTACCGCTTGAACGGATCGTTCCATATACCGCGGAAGAGGTTAGCGAGTGTGGCCATCAGTGTTCTATGAATGCCCTGCGACAAACGCCTGACCCGGCCCCAGGCGACCGCCGGAGGTGTTGCACTCGTCGTTTCTCAGCTAGCGGATACCTGCCTGCGCGGCCCTATCCGTATTTGACACGAGTCCCTGCCCAGATTAGTATTACGACGACTCGTGTCGATAGCGAAGCCTAGCAAAATGACGCGTGTCACGTCAAAGCTCTCGCGTCGGCAGGGAATCGCTTCCGAGTACGAAGGCGATGATTTCGCGGAGTTCAGGTGTCAGAGCCTCATCTTTGGGCGGTGTTCGTGCGTTGTATTTGATGTGAGTGCCTTGAGAGCTGTCTCACCCGGTCCATCATCCTCCTGCAGCTGTAGTGGAACCCGTGGTGACGCAATCGGGCATGGCAAGGCAGACATCGTGCCGTCGTGTGCGGTCGCCTGACGGTAATTCATATGGATGACATCTACTTCTGGGTATTGCGCATCTGGCATGCCCTGACATCGAACAAGAAGGCCCTGGTGGGCGTCTTAGGCGCGGTTGCAGTCGTCGTAACCGTGACCACTGTACTGGCTGCGCCTCCGTCGGAGGGTCAGGGTGGTGAACAGGAAGAGGGTGCGCAGGCGCCCGCCGTCACGGCCGAAGTCGTGGTCGAACCCGCAGAGGAGTTCTCTATCGGCGGCATCAGTGATGCGGGTCTGCTACCGTCTTCGCCCTTCTACTTCGCGAAAGAAATCGTCAGAGGCCTTCGTTGTGCCTTCACCTTCGATTGGGTGGACAAGGCGAACCTGAGGCTCAGCTATGCGAACGAGGACATACTGGCTGTCCGCGAGCTCTGCGTCAAAGGTGAATACGTCCTGGCCGCGAAGCATTGCAAGCAGTACCAGGACGACTTTTTCAACAGCCTTGCCTGGACGGTGAAGGCCGGAAAACAGGGCGACGATGTCCAGGCCGTGATGACGAACCTCAAGAGTGCGCATCATGGCCACATGGTTGTGCTCGTCGACGCGTTGTACTGGCACAAGGACTGGAGCAGGGACGCCGCCATAGACGCGGTTACGTTCACCAGTGCTCCGTTCGAGCAGGTGATTGCGTGGGCAGAGGGCCCTGATGAGGCCGCTGCATTCCATGCGAAGCTGCAGAGTGATTTCTCGTCGCTCGACGAGGAGCTGTGGTGGGAGATTGAGTCACGCCTGGGCCTCAACCCTGAACAGGCTGTTGCGTTGAGCGAGGCCATGGGCGACCCGTCTGTAATGGGTGGGACGCCGATAATCACGAGTGTCAGGGCGGATAGTGCGCACCTTGAACCCGGGGACACTTGCTCCGTCACCTGCATGGCGATTGACCTGGACGGGGATGCGCTCAGCTACGAATGGCTTGTTGCGGACGGAAGCATCGAGGGAGAGGGCGCGACGGTGTCGTGGACGGCCCCTGATGAGCCAGGCCTCTACCAGGTGAAGGCGGTTGTGTCCGATGAGGAGGGCAATCAGGCGAGCAAGTCTGTGAGCCTGCGTGTGGGTGAGGCTGAGGAAGAGAGTGAAGAGGGCTCCGTGGGACCCTTCCGGATTGATGGGTTCGAGGTGGAGCCCAATGGTCATAGCAAACTCAAGTTGACCTTCGGGACCGAGGATGACTACACGATCTTCACGGGTCGGGAGGCCATTATTACCTGCATAGTGGATGGATCCACGAGCGGTCTTGAGTATGAATGGAGCTGCGTTCGACTCAAGACCGACTTAGCCCAAGTCGGCAACTACGTTGAGACAGAGGGAGCCGCCGGGACAATCACCGGAAGTGGCGAGAGCATAGTATGGGAGGCGTTCGACGGTGCCGGCTATGCCAGAGTGTCTGTTGTCGTGCGCAATGGTGAAGGCGTTGAAGAAAGCGACAGCGTCAATTTCAGAGTGAGTAGATGCGCCAACTGCTTCGGGTAAGTCCATCGGCGCTTCGGAGTTGTGTGCCGCAGTGGCTTGCCACTGACTGGGTGTAGAACCCCGGCTCTGCTGATTCTAGGAGGAGACCTGACGTGCCTCGTGCCTTGAAGACGTTCCTATTGCTATCCTTGATAGCCTGCCTTTCCATGGTGTGGAGCGGGTGCGCTCCGAAGAACAATCCCCCGAAGATTGTCGGTCTTGCCTGTCGGCAGGAGGTTGTTGCCCCTCTCGATAGTTGCCTGATCGAGTGTATTGCGGAGGACGAGGATGGTGACGAACTCCAGTTCGAGTGGACCACCGACAATGGCATGATCAACGGCTATGCGGGCACGGTGGCATGGACGGCTCCCGAGAATGAAGGTATCTACCATGTCACCGTTGCGGTGAGCGACGGGGGCGAGGGGTTGCCTGTCAGCGAGACGGTGACCGTCATCGTGAAGGACAATCACTACCCGGCAATAGACGGTGTTGGTGCTGACTGCGACTGGGTTGTCCCCGGCGAGAGTTGCGAGATCCGCTGCCAGGCAGAGGACATGGATGGAGACGTCCTCACCTACACGTGGTCCGCAGACTGTGGTGAGGTCGTGGGGGATGGGGCCGTGGTGATGTGGACGGCTCCGGACTTCGAGGCGGACTGCTCGATTCGTGTTGTGGTGAGCGATGGCTACGGAGGAGAGCGCACGGCTTCCGTTGTCGTGAGAACCGCTGTTGACCCGCCACTTGTTGTGACCGACATGGTAGTGACTCCGGTGGATGAACCCGAGTACCTGAAGTTCTACGACGAGCGCTACAAGATCCTCAAGGGCAAGACCTGCACGATACGTTGTGTGGTCAACGAGCCTGGCCGCATCGTCTCCTACGAGTGGTCGGACGGTGGCCCTGTGTGCCTCTTCCCTGTGGGAAGCGAACGTTTCGTTTTCGACAGCGGTCCGTCGGAGATTCGCTGGACGGCGCCGTTGGAGAGAGGCGAGTACATCATCAGGGTGATTGCCCGCGATGCCGAGGGTCACTTCGCCGAGAAGAGCATCGTGATGAAGGTTGAGACCTGTACGTGTGCCTTCAAGACATCAAGCACGGAATCGGAAGAACCTGAAGAATGAACAGAGCGGCGGCCTGGCAAGGCCGCCGCTCCAGCTTCGTCACCGGCCGCTCTGGCCGGTCTTGCTACTTAACTCGACTGCTTCCTGCACACGACTGCGTAGGGCCATGCGGTAATGCTGCCGTCCATGAAACATGGATTGTCGAATCCCTCCCCGTCCAGGATGCGTTGTGCCTGGTAGGCTCGTATGCTTGTCCTGCACATGGTGATAATCCTGGTGTTGGGTGGCAGGGAGCTGATCTCCTGGCGGAGCTGGTTGAGTGGAAGCAGTCGACACTGACAGGCATCGATATGGGCGTCTTCCCACTCTGGTTGTGACCTCACGTCGAGCAGCACGAACTCCTCGCCTTCGCATATGCGCTCGTTGACCTCAATGGGGCTCATCGCTCTGGCGTGCCCCGTCATCTTGTTGCGGATGACATTCGCAGCGTTGTGAAGGACGTCCATGGCGCCGTTGAACGGCGGTGAGTAAGCCAGGTCAAGATTGGCGACGTCCTCGACGGTTCCTCCAAACGAAAGCACGGTGGCAAGCACATCCGTGCGCTTCGCCACCTCGCCCTTGCCCAGTACCTGTCCACCAAGGACCTTGCCCGTCGTGGCGTCAGTTACCATCTTCACCGTAATCATCTGCGCGCCGGGATAGTAACTGGCGTACTCGAATCCGGGTGCGATCGAAGTGACGATGTCAATGCCGGCCGCGCGGGCGTCCGTTTCGCTGAGTCCAACCCGGGCGACGTTCAGGTCGAACACCTTTACGATTGCCGTTCCGAGGACTCCGGGAAACGTCTCGCTGCCGCCGGTCACATTTGTGCCGATGATTCGGCCATGCTTGTTGGCGGTTGACCCCATCGGCGCCAACATCTTGGCGCCGGTCAGCCGATGGGTATTCTCCACGCAATCTCCACCGGAGTAGATGTCAGGGTCGTTCGTCTGCATGTACTCGTTCACCGTGATTCCGCCGGTTGTCCCTATCGCGAGACCCGCGTTCCGGGCAAGCTCGACGTTGGGCCTGGCTCCGAGCGACAGCAGGACGATGTCCGCCTCGATTTCGCCCTTCTCGGTGGTGGCGCGCCGGACGTGTCCGTCTGCGTCCCCTTCCAGAGAGAGAACTCTCTGGCCGAGTCTGACGTCGATGCCTTTGTCAACAAGTTCCTTCTCCGCGTGTGCTGCCATCTCAGGATCCAGCAATGCCGGAAGAACCCTGTCGAGTGCCTCGATTACGGTAACCTCGAGGCCGCGCTCCTTGAACGCTTCGGCTGACTCTAGACCAATGAGTCCTGCCCCCACGACAATGGCTCTCTTCGGAGAGGCATTTTCCATCTCCTGTAGAATCGCGTTCGCGTCGGCGATCTTAGTGAGTGTGAACACTCCCTTTAGATCTTGTCCCTTCAGGGCCCTGGGAACCGACGGTGTTGCTCCTGTCGCGATAACCAGCTTGTCGTACGGCATCTGCGACGTGGTATTGGTCTTGATGTCAAGGACTTCGAGCGTGCGGGCACTGCGGTCAATGGCCGTGGCTCTTGTGCCGTTGAGGATATCTATCTCCATGACTTCTCTGAAGTACTTCGCTCCACGGATGAGCAGTGCCGTGTCACTGATTATTTGTCCCCCCACATAGTACGGGAGACCACATGAGCCCTCGGATACTGTCTCACCCTGCTCGATTACGGTGATGCGCGCACGTGGGGCACGGCGGCGTGCGCGCGCAGCCGTCTTGGGACCGCACGCCATACCACCGACGATGACGATTCTGGTCTGTGTGTCCATAGCCTAGACTGCGATGACCTCCTTGACTTCCGGCACCTGCTCCCTTAGGACCTTCTCCACGCCGAATCGCAGCGTCATGGTTGCTAGGGGGCAGGTTCCGCAGGCTCCCGTCAGCCGGACGCTGACGCTGCCCTCTTTGTCATTCACGTCAACAAGCTCGATGTCGCCACCGTCAGCCTGAAGCGCCGGCCGTATCTCGTTCAGCGCCGCTTCGACTTTGTCTCGCATGAGAGTGTCCTCCTGTTGTGTTGTGTTGTGTCTGTCCTGCAACGTGATCCCGGTCCTACGGGATGACCCACATCTGAGGGTCACGAGGAAATGCGAAATTGATTGTGTGAGCTGTGAAGTGCCATGTGATCGGACGACCCAATATCGCGAATTCTCGCAGCATGGCTGCTCGTTGTCAATCGGATGGTGCCCCGAATCGTTCGGTGGCCGGGAGAGCGCGTTGCGCGCCATCCTGGCGCCCTGTACCATATTTGGTGATCGTGTCGGAAGGCCTTTCAGCTTCGTGTCATGACAATCCTGGTCCTGGGTGTGGGAAACAGCCTGAATGGTGACGATGGCATCGGACCCTATGTTGCCGCTCGTATTGCAGCTGCGTGCCCCACTGGTGGAGAGGGAACCGGAGGGGGACGCGGGCCTCACACTGTTGTCGCACTGGATTGCGGCACGACACCGGAGAACTACACAGCTGTCGTGCGCCGGGAGAATCCCGATGTGCTGGTCATTGTGGACGCTGCCTCAATGGAACTGGCGCCGGGCGAGATTCGCGTGATTCCCCCTGAGCGCATCGGTCTTCTAACCCTGTCGACACACAGCATCCCTCTGTCGCTTTTCATCACCTACGTCGAGGGCATGGCGTCCGCCGTGAAGCTCGTGGGTGTGCAGCCGGCGCAGATGCTGTTCGGGCGGCCCCTGTCGGATGTGGTGAGAGAGGCGGGGGAGGCACTCATCAACCTCCTGTGTGAGGGCAGGCTGAATGACGTGAGGCTTCTTGAGTAGGGCGCAGTTCAGCCCGTCACGATGAGGTCCTCAGAGTACTTGTCATAGCTGGACAGCAGGAACTCGTCGGTCATCGACAGGCATCCCACAGGGCAGACATCGTTGCACTGCGAACAGAAGCAGCATCTGGCCACGAATATCCTTACCTTTTTCTCTTCCGGCAGGAACTCGATGGCCCTGGCCGGACATATCTTGACGCATAGCTGGCAGCCGATGCATTTGTCCCTCTCATACGCAATCTTGCCCCTGAAGCCCGGCGGCACCGGCACTGGAGGAGTCACTGCATGGGTGTCCTTGGAGGCCCGGGCGAGGAAGGCGCTGACAGATTTCGGAGCGTGCTTCGCAGGAAAGCAATTGGTTGCCGGGCGCAACAGGAGTTGGCGTAGAAGGACCTTGAGTATCGTCATCTGTTTTCACTCATAGCATCATGTCCGCCCAGATCAGGAGCAGCCCCACCAGGCTTACCATGGTCATAATCATCAGGTAGAAGACAGAGGCCTGGTTGATCTTGAAGCGCGCCATTGCCGAGCGGACGAGCGCGACTGCAACGAACATGACAAGCAGGACCTTGACCAGGAAGAACGCCCCGTCGATGATTACCGCCAGGACCGTGCTCGTCACGCCGATGCTGGCGGCGATGCCGTAGGGGAAGAACAGCGCAACCACAAGCGAGAGCACTGCAAAGCCCCGTATTGCGTTTCCAAGGTAGAAGAGGGCAAGGTTTCTGCCCGAATACTCCACCAGCAGACCACCTGCGAGTTCTGTCTCGGCTTCGGCGAGGTCGAATGGTATTCTGCCGAGTTCGCCCGGCGTGACTGAGATGATGGAGACGAGCAACAGCAGCGTGCCGACGAATCCAAGGGGTCCAACCAGGTCCCAGATGGGGTATTGAGCCATGGAGGAGAACGCAAACGCATTGGCATCAGTGACCTGGAGGATGCGCCACGCGATGCCGACCACCGTCACCGACAGGGGGAACTCGTAGCCAATCATCACGACCATCTCGCGCTGTGCTCCGACCGTGGCGTACGGTGAGCTGGAGGCAAAACCGCCGGCGACGAGTGCGAGGGAAGGGACCGTCAACAGGTAGATGAGGAGTATCGCGTCTCCTGACCCTTCGAACAGCGCGGGCTGACCGAACAGGGGGATGTAGAGCAGAAGGGCGGTGGAGCCCATGACGCACATCACGGGAGAGAACTGGAACAGCCACCGCAGTGCCCCGTTTGGGATGATGCTCTCCTTCATCATGAGTTTGCCGACGTCTCTGAAGGGCTGTACGAGCGGAGGGCCTACCCTGGCCTGCATGCGGGCAACGAGCCTCCTGTCGATGCCAAGATAGAAGAGGCCCACAACAGAGCCAACGATGGCCACGCCAATTGGGCCAAGAAGGAGCGCTATCAAGCCCGGCGGGTTACTTGCCAGTGAACTCAGAGTAACCTCCTTGTCTTCTCTACGGACAGTGCGTGAAGCTGCTCGCTATCCAGCTCGGTTCGTGTTCTGGAGTGTGTGTCGACGATAACAGCCCTGTTGGAACACGACATGCACGGGTCGATGGACGCGAAGGCGATGGGAACGTCCGCTATCTGCTGGCCGATGAGCATGGTGGGCACTGCAATCAGGTTGGCGTACGTTGGTGCTCGTATCTTCCACGCCTCGAGCGCGTCTTCTCCCGCCTTCATTCGCACGTAGTGCATGCACTCGCCTCTCGGAGCCTCCGTGCGGGCTACGGCCTCACCGTCGGCTTTCTTGAGCACCGCCAGGAGTTTCGCAATCTTTGGCTCGGTCAGTACCGGCCCATCCGGCATCGCCGCGAGAGCCTTCTCAATCAGCTCGATGGACTGCTTCACCTCGAGGAGCCTGACGACTATCCGGTCATATGTATCCCCGGCGACGGCGCCTGTGAAGATATCGGGCGTAATGGCGCGCACTCCGAGGTCAGCGTATGCAGCGTAGGCGAAGTCCTGGCGCACGTCTGCGGCTACGCCGCTGGCACGGGCCATTGGTCCCGCCGCGCAGAGGCGGAGCGCGTCCTCCCTGGAGAGTATGCCGACTCCCCTGGTCCTCATCTTCACGGTCGGATCGTCGAGGAGCAGCTTCTTGAGTTCGTCGAAGATGGACTTGTAGTAGTCGAGTGTCTTTCGTATGGTCGGCGCCTGGTCCTCGGTGATGTCCCGTCGCACGCCGCCGATCTGATACATGGCCTTGGAGTTCCGGTTGCCCGTGATGTACTCGGTCAGGTCCATGACCTTCTCGCGCACCCGCCAGACGAGATGGAAGAGCGACTCGAATCCTATCTCGTGACCGGCAACTCCGGCCCAGAGCAGATGTGAGTGGATACGCTCCATCTCTGCAATGATGACCCGGATATACTCTGCCCTCGGGGGCACGTCGATGCCGGCAGCCTGCTCGACAGCCTGGACGAAAGTGAACGGATGGCAGGCAGAGCAGATGCCGCAGACGCGCTCTGCGAGGTAGATGCTCTGCACAGGATTGTTGCGGTTCATGCCTATCCACTCGATGCCGCGGTGTACCTGCCCCGCCGCGACGTCCAGGTCCACTATCTCCTCGCCGTCCACACTCAAGTCGAGGCGGATCGGCTCGTGGATAGCCGGATGAATGGGCCCTATCGGCATTGTGAAGGTAGTCTTCTGGATTGAGTCACTCATGTTGGATACCCTGTCTGCCGGACAGTACCTTCAGCATGTCGTGCGGTCCTGTCTCGTCCCTGCGCCAGGGATAGACGTCCTGTGGAAAGTCATCGGGGATGAAGAGCCTTCGGTCGTCGGGGATACCCGTGACCTTAACGCCCATCATCTCCTGGGTCTCACGCTCGGCAAAGATGGCTCCCGGAATGATGTCTGAAATCGTAGGAATGGAGAGGTCATTCTTCTGCAGCGTGACGCGGATTGCAAGCGCGATGGCTTTCAGGTGATGCCCGTGATAGAGCGCGAAATGGTACAGGAGCTCCACTGAGTCGCCCCTGTCGACCGGCGCGATTACCGTGAAGTGAGGCAGTTCCTGAAGCTGACACACGTGAAGAACGGCCGTACGGAATCCGTCGCGCTTCACGTCCAGCCATAGCGACGTGTAGTGGTTCTTCTTGATGCCGACCTCACGCTCGTATATCCGGGTAGCCATAAGGGCCCCGTCGAGCGCATCCTTGAAGCTCTGTTCGACGTCCCTGGCTGACAGTATGTTCACCTATGCAGTCTCCTTCGTTGTAGCTCCCTCCAGCTTCAACCAGGCCTTGACTACCCCATCGATTATGGCCTCCGGTCGTGGAGGACAGCCAAGCACGTAGACGTCAACAGGAATAATCTGGTCCACGGGGCCGACCAGGTTGTATGACTCGTGAAACACGTCTCCGTCGGTGCCGCAGTTGCCAACGACCATCACCACCTTGGGGTCAGGTGTCTGGGCATATACCCGCCTGAGGCGGGGCTCCATCTGCCTTGTCACGGGTCCCGTGACGAGCAGCACGTCCGCATGTCTTGGTGAGCCCACGAGCTTGATGCCGAACCTCTCGATGTCGTAGCGTGGCGTCAACGAGGCCACAATCTCGATGTCGCAGCCGTTGCACGACCCCGTATTCACGTGGTATATCCACAACGCCCGCTTCAGTGAGTCAATGCCCATTCAGTGTCTCCACGTTTAGAACAGCCCTGCGGCGAACAGTGCGAGGCCCGCCACTGCCGTCAGCGCAAGAAGCCAGATGAGAAAGTCGTTCACGATACCCGAGTGAGCGCGCACGGTCGGGTCGTAGTATCGTTTCATTGCCTCGAAGAAGCCCCAGTACATGTTGTGCGCCCGGATATGTCGCAACCCCTCTTCGGGGACATCCTCTCCCGAGAGGAAGACCTCGGTCTGCTCGGTGCCCTCCTTGTAACCGGCCTCGCCCCGATGCCTGTACGCATACGTGATGGCAATCACAATCAGGAAGGCGATGAGACACAGAAGCGGCGCCCAGAAGGTCAGAGTCGGCACAGTGTTCATTATTGTCTATCCACCTCCCATGACCGCGCCGATGTATCCGGCCTGATCGAGAAGCGCATCTGCGGCCGGGTAGACGATTGTGTTGACCACAAGGCTCGGGAACAGGCTGATGAACAACGTTGCCCCTGCAAGAATCCCCATCCCAAGCTTCATCGAGAGTGGGACCTCGCGCACTTCCTTGTACTCCGGCAGTTCCGGACCCGTGAATGCGGACTGGAATACCTTCGTGAAGGAGGCGAGCGTCATGATTGAGACCATCATGGCTATGATGGTGAGCATCGGGTTGAGCTGATAGGATGCCTCGTAGATCATCAGCTTCGATGCGAAGCCGTTGAGCGGCGGCACGCCGGAGATGGCCAGGGCGCCGATGAGGAAGAACGCGCAGGTCCACTTCATGTTGCGGCCCATGCCTCCCATCCTGTTCAGGTCGCGTGTGCCCAGTCGGAAGAAAAGGGCTTCGCCCGCCAGAAGGAGAAGTCCTTTGAAGAAAGCGTGGTTCATGACGTGGAACAGGCCTCCGGCAACTGCCTCCCTTCCGTAGGCGGCCAGAGCCTGCGGGTCGCCAAGGACAGCGATGCCGACGCCGACGCCAAGCAGCATGTAGCCGCCCTGGGAGATGACGTGGTAGGCCATCAGCCGCTTCACATCCGTCTGCCGCAGCGCCATCGTAACGCCGATGAACATGCTGAGGAGGCCTGCGATGATTATCAGCCACCCGATCGTCGCGACGCTCATCTTCAGTCCGTAGAGGGTGAACGCAACCCGGAACATGGTTGACATGCACGCGAGGGTCGCGGCGTAGATCATCGGGCTCGTACCTGCGGGTGCAGGTGTGTAGGTGTCAGGCACCCACCAGTGGGAGGGTACGCCACCGCTCTTCGTCAGCAGAGCGACGATGAGCAGCGCGAGAGCTATCTTGTCAAGCGCCGTGTACTGCATCGCATCTGCGATAGCGGCGATGTTGAGCAGGTTGTACTGTCCGTAGAAGAGGCCGGTGGCGAGGAGCACCATCAAGGCCGCCACAGTCGACACGATGAGGTACTTGAAGCCGCCTTCAACCGCATCGATGAACCTGGTCCTGAAGGCAGCAAGCGCGGCACCTGATATCGACAGAATCTCAAGGAACACGAACAGGTTGAACAGGTCGCCCGTGAACTGAATCCCGAGCATGCCGACAGTCAGGAGGAGCAGGAGCGTGTAGAAGCGGTCCTGGCCTGTCTCATGCTTCATGCATGAGATCGAGTAGATGGCTCCCGCCAGCGCGACGGTGGCCGAGATGATTCCCATGAAGACGCCGAGGCCGTCGACCTCGAGCACGATGCGGACGGGCACCATGTAGTGCTCCGGTATTGCGAGAGACGGTGCAGCGGCGCCCAGAGTGTAGACGTGGATGCCATTGGCGTAGACGTCGCGTGCCAGGACGAGCACGAGGAATTCTACGAAGGCCAGAACGACGACCACGAACACGTTGCGGGTTCTGGCGCCGAGCTTGCCGACCAGAGGTGTGAGGAAGGCCGCAAGCAGCGGGACGGCGATTGCCAGTATCGAAGAGTGAGCTGTCAATGCGTCCAAGTCGCTTAGCCTTTCACCTTTCGGGACTTCTCGGCATCTGTCTCGCCGGTGTGGCGGTAGATGAGCATGATCATCGAGAGCATCAGCGCCGTCGTAGCTACTCCGATGACGATGCTGGTAAGCGTGAGGGCCTGGGGGACGGGCAGCACCATCAGAGTGCCGGGGGCGTTCGTGAAGATGGGTGCAACCCCTCCCTCTCTGTAGCCAAGTGTCACGAGGAACAGGTTCACGGCTGACTCGAGTATCACGACACCCATGACAACTTTGATGAGGTTTCGCTGCGACATCATGATGTACAGCGCAACGCATATCAGCGCCGCCACGGCAAGGAACGGGATGTTGGCCAGGAACTCACTCATTCGTCTTCACCCTGCTTCGAGGAGGCAAGCGCCATTACCAGCACGATAGCTGAGAGGCCGGCGATGACCTTCATGCCGACGGCCACGTTCATTAGCGGGATCGTCCCTCCGGTCCAGATGTCTCCGGGATTTGGCCCGAATGCCGGCACATGTCCGAAGATGGGCGATCCTATAAGGAAGTTGTAGAAGAAGGCCGTCGCAAGCCCTGCGAACGCAAGTCCGATGAACAGCAGTCCGCCGCCACTCTCCAGCATGGAGAGTGGGTGCTCCTTGAGGAACTGCTCAACCCGGCCCGCACCGAATGCCACGATGAGGAGCGCCACGCCGGATGCGAACACAGCTCCCCCCTGGAAACCGCCACCGGGGGTGATATGCCCGTGCATGATGACGTACAGGCCGAACAGCAGGATCGCCGGCGTGAGAAGCCTGGCCACCGTTCGCACGATCTTGGACATCAGTCGGGAGCCTCGTCCTTTCGCTTTCGGAAGAGCATGACTACAGCCGTAGCCGCTGCGAACAGTATCGTCGCTTCACCGAGCGTGTCGTAGCCCCTGTAGTCGAAGACAACCGCCGAGACGGCGTTGTTCGCACCGGTCTCCTGCTGCGAGTGCTCAATGATGTAGTCGTCCATCGCTGAAGGCGGTTCGCCGAACGGGCGAATAGTCACAGCAGCCGCGAAGAACATCACCCCGAAGGCAATGAGTGTGAGGCCTATTGCTGCTTTTCTCAACATGGCTTCTATGTGCGCTTCGTCGCACGTATCGCTATCACGAATATGGCTGTTGTTATTGCTGCTCCGATGCCTGCCTCTGCTATAGCCACGTCAGGGGCCTGCAGGAGGTAGAACTCGAGGGCCAGGAGCAGACTCAGCGCCGCCAGCGCGATGACCGCGCTGATGAGGTCCTTGAAACGTGCGACCAGCACAGCGCACACGACGATGAGCAGTGGAACTATGGCGTGGAGGACCTGAAGCTCAATCATTGAACTTCGCATCCTCGAGGTCGTCTACGACTGCCTGTACGGGCTTGATCCCGCTGCGGTGCCCTGCCCGGGCAATGGCGTGAGCGCCGGTCGGGTTTGTAACGAGAATCGCTGCCAACGCGATTGCCGCGTGCAAGGCGAGAACCGAGTCCGGCGAGCCCCAGCCGCCATCTATCCATGCTGCGACCGACTGCAGGACGACCGCGCCTATCAGGAATATGGAGCCGAACGTCGTGCACTTCGTGCCCGCGTGGAGGCGTGTGTAGAAGTCAGGGAACCGTAGCAGTCCCACGCCCGCCATCAGGTTGAAGAACAGCCCGATGCCGATGAGTACGTAAGTGATGATATCCAGCATCTAGAACTTGCCCTTCTCGATGTACTTGGCGATGAAGAGCGTTGCGACGAAGGAGAGGAGCGCATAGACGATTGCCACATCGATATAGATGACTTCGCGGAAAGCGGCGCCAAGCAGGACCATCGCCACAACGACGATGGAGTTGACGGTGTCAAGTCCCACGATTCTATCCGGCACCGTGGGGCCGATGGCGACTCGCACGAGCGCGATGGCGATACACACCCCGAGGAAGACCACCGCCGGGAGCCAGCTCACCCTGCTATCCTCCTGGCCCACTCGGGGAAGCCTCCGCATATCAGGGTGTAGTCGCGCGGAGTCTGCGCCAGAACGCTCTCGTCCACGTTTATCCAGTGGACGTAGAGGTCGTTGGTCTTCTCGTCCACTTCGACACTCAGCGTGCCAGGGGTGAGTGTTATCGAGTTCGCGAGCAGAGTGATGCTCGCATCATTGGTCAGTTTGGGGGAGATGCGGACAATCCCTGGCTTGATGCGCCCGGTAATGACTCTGTAGACGACGTCGAGGTTGGCCTTTGCCATGGCCCAGAAGAACGGCCCGACCAGGTAGATGGCGAGAAGGGCACAGCGTCGAGGACTAAGCAACCGGACCCAGTCTCCCTTGAGCACATCCCTGGTCAGTGCGGCCACGATGAGCGCGAGGAGAACTCCGAGCGCAAGCTCCTCGAGGCTCCAGAGGCCGACGGCGCCGCTTGCGGTTGTGAGAAACAGGTAGAGAAGGAAGCTCGCGACTGTGGTGGCCACAAACCGGGTCATGAAGCGAGGCATACCCCTTCGAGGCTTGCAGATGCGTGATGTGTGGGGTGCAGGTAGCCCTCTGCAGGGCTGAACACTTGTCCCCCGGCCTCATGCAGGGTCACTGCTGTGCTATCCATGTCGGGCATAATCAAATGGGGCCTGGAGAAGCTTGGGAAGCTGTGCAAGTATACACTTCGAAGTCGGGCAGTTCCAGCACTCAGGTGAGACGCTTGACGTTGGCGGAGTGTCCGACTACTATTGCCAGACTATTTCGAGGCAAGGAGGAGGGCACATGTCCAATCTACGCATTACCGACATCAAGGCTATCATGTGTGGGCCGCTGCCCATCACGAAGGTCTACACCAATGAGGGTATCACCGGCCTTGGTGAGAACGTGGTTAGCAACCCGGGGATTCTCAGGGCCCAGGTGGAGATGCTGAAGGGAATACTGGTTGGTCAGGACCCGTTCAACATCGAGTGGCTCTGGATCAAGATGATGAACCAGACATCGTTCTCATACATGAACTCGCTCATCAGCGCCGTGGATTGCGCCCTGTATGATATCAAGGGGAAGGCGCTCGGAGTTCCCGTCTACGAGCTTCTCGGCGGACTGTACCGCAGACACATAAGGCTCTATCCTCACCTTCGTGGCACCTGGAACTCCTTCCCTGACCCCACCCAGGATGACCTCTTCTCCGAGCCCTGGGGCGAGATCGAATACACGCCTGAGCAGCTCGGTCAGCACGCGAAGGAGCTGGTGAACGAGGGCTACACGGCCATGAAGTTCGACCCGTTCAGACCCGGCAGGGATGGATATCACGGCTACCGCCCTGACGAGATCGATGCGGTGGTAGATATCGTCGCTGCTATCCGTGAGGCGGTGGGTCCTACGGTGGACCTCATGGTGGAGTGCCATGGAAAGTTCAATGCCGGCACTGCCATCAAGATAGGCAAGAAGCTCGAGCAATTCGACCTCTTCTGGTACGAGGAACCCGTGCCCGTCGGCATGGTCACCTCCATGAAGAAGGTGACGGACCACGTCAATATCCCGATAGCGGCATGCGAGCGGCTGAACAGCAAGCTCGAACTCAAGGAGTACCTGGAGACGGGAGCTGTTGATGTCGTCATGTTTGATGTGGGTAAGGTGGGTGGACTGACCGAGGCCATGAAGATCTGTGCCTTGTGTGAGACCTACCAGGCAAAGTCCGCGCCACACAATCCATTTGGACCGGTTGCGGCAATCGCCAACGCGCACCTGTCGGCGGCCATACATTCGTTCCTCATACAGGAGCACGAGCAGATGGCTCCGTGGGCAGTCGAGCCGCGCCTGAAGATCGTTGACGGATACCTTGAGATCCCCGACAGACCTGGCTTCGGCATTGAATTGAATGACGAAGAGATAGAGGCGCATAACGCGAAGGTGGCGGATGGCACGTACAAGTCATACAGCAATGCCTATCACCTTGACTTCGTCAAGTATGTGCCGGTTCTATAGCTCGGATTGTGAGGCTGGTATGGCGGAGACCGGGGCTGAGAGCCGTGGTCGTAACGAGTCTTGTGCGACGAGTCTTGTGCGACTGCGAGTCTTGTGCGACTGTTGACATACGAAATGCGCTTGGATACGCTGGACAGACTGCCGTGTGTTCCACGCAGCTCCTGTCTTGTGGCAGCGAACCGCGTGGTCTGTTGAGGAGTTCCCAGGGGTAACCCTGTGACCATATTCAGTCAATACAGGAGGTGAACAGTGAGAAGAAGTGTGCTGGTGATGCTGGTTACACTGCTGGCACTCGGGGCTCTGTTGATTTCGGGTTGTGCCCCCGAGGTAGCTCCCCCGGCAGAAGGAGAGGAACCACCTGCCGAAGAGGAGGAGGAGGAGGAGGAGCCTGCTGCCCCTGAAGCAAAGGTCATCAAGTGGCAGTTGCAGGGGCACCCGCCCGTGGCGGATTTCTACCATCAGGGCGACCTTAGGATTGCTGAGCACATCACAGTGATGAGCGGTGGACGGCTCGAGGTCGAGGCCTTTGCCGGCGGCTCAATCGTGCCTGCGACGGAGGAACTTGAGGGCGTGCACCAGGGCATCCTGAATATGGGTTCTGCCTGCCCGATGTACAACGTCGGCAAGTTCCCGCAGGCCGCATTGTTCGACATGGTGTCGGGTGGCATGACGGCGCTCCAGATGTTCCTCTGGCACGCGAGGGGCGATGGTGACGCTCTTGCGGCCGATTTCTGGGAATCCAAGATGAACGTCAAGTACATCGGCTCGAAGGGCTTTCTGCCGCCGGAGATCTGGGCCCACACCAACAAGAAGATTGAGAAGCCTTCGGACCTCGATGGCCTGAAGATGCGCTGTGCCGGTGACGGCGGTGAGATTCTTGCGAGCATGGGCGTGGCCACGGTTTACTTCCCCGGCGCCGAGATCTACGAATCGGCGCAACGTGGCGTTATCGACGCGTTCGAGTACGCCTCGCCGTTCCTTAACTGGGGCATGGGCTTCCACGAGGTGACCGACTACCTCTACATGTCACCATCCCGGGCGCCGACGGATTGCGGCCACGTCTGGGTGAACAGGGATGACTGGGAGGAGTTGACTCCCGACCTGCAGCAGATTGTTCTCGACGCAGTCGCGGTGGTCGGCTTCGACTACTATGCCGAGTCCGTCGTGCGTGATGATGAGGCTCTGGTCGAGTACTACAACTACGGCACGGAAGTGATGAGTCTGCCGGCTGAGGTGGAAGAGGCGTACCTCGAGGCAGCCATGGAGTTCTACGCGGCAAAGTCTGCGGCCGACCCTCTGTACAAGAAGATCCTTGACTCTCACTGGGAGTTCAAGGCAATCTGCGACCGCGCCGGCATTGGATGATGCACCGACTGGATTCCTAGTTGCTGGCCGATTGTCAACAAGGCTCCCGCGCAGGGATATCCCGGCGCGGGAGCTTGGTTAGAGGACTTATGAAGAAATTTCTGAGTGTCGTTGACTCTATCAGTGAGTGGTCCGGGATGATTGCGCGATGGGCTGTCATGGCGCTGGTGCTGGTGCTGTCATTCGAAGTGGTGATGCGCTACGTGTTCGACAATCCGACGATATGGGCGCATGAGATGTCGATGATGCTGGGCGTGTTCCTGGTGTGTATAGGATGGTCATACGTGCATCTCCACCACGGGCATGTGCGGGTGGACGTGCTCTATTCACGCATGTCGCCGAAAGGCAAGGCAATCACGGACATCGTGTGCACCCTGGTGTTCTTCCTGCCGCTGCTCATAGTTTTGATGTACGCGGCGGCCGAGATGGCCTGGGAGGCTTACATCTTCGACGAGGTGCTGATGGCGAGCTTCTGGTACCCCCCGGCGCTGCCCGTCAGACTAGTGGTGGTGATAGGAATGTTCACGTTCTTGCTGCAGGGGGTTGCGGAGTTCGTTCGTGACGTTCACCTGGTGGTGAAGGGAGGCCCGCGTTGTTAGACATCAGTCCAGAACTGCTCACCTTTCTGATGCTCGCGGGCGTGCTCGTGGGCGTGTTGATTGGATACCCCCTTGCGATTCCCGTGGGTGCGATGGGGCTGCTGTTTGGTTTCCTGGTATACGGGAAGGCGGTTCCCGCCCTACTGTACGGACGACTGTTCAGCTTGGTGCACTCGTACACTCTGCTGGCGATTCCGTTGTTCGTGTTCATGGGGGTGATGCTGGAGAAGTCGGGGATAGCGGGGAAGATGTATGACGCATTGTACGTGTGGCTGAGCGGATTGCACGGAGGTCTTGCGATCGTCACGGTGCTGCTGGGAACGGCCCTGGCGGCGTGCGTGGGTGTTATCGGAGCATCGGTATCGATGCTGGCTATCTTCGCGCTGCCGGCGATGATTAAACGGAACTACGACAAGTCGCTGGCGAGTGGTGCAGTATGTGCGGGAGGAACGCTTGGCATCCTGATTCCACCGAGCATCATGCTTGTCATCTACGGACCGATGGCGGGGGTCTCGGTAGGGAAGCTGTTCATGGCGGCGTTCATCCCTGGCTTTGTACTGTCGACATTGTATTGCGGCTACATTGCGATACGCTGCGCCATACACAAGGAACTGGGTCCTGCCGTGCCTGCCGAGGAGCGACAGTTCTCGTTCTGGTACAAGACGAAGCTGCTGGTGGGGGCGCTGGCTCCAACAGCGGTTCTGATTATGGCGGTGCTGGGAAGCATCTTTATGGGCATCGCGCCGCCGACCGAGGCGGCCGCGGTTGGAGCTCTTGCGTCGATGGGGCTTGCCGTGGGGTACAAGAAGTTCTCCTTCCCTGTGCTGAAGGACACCTTGACGCAGGCGATGCGGGTTAGCGCCATGATCTACCTCATCGGCGCGCTGTCGTTCGCCTACGTAGGCGTGTTCATCGGGGCGGGTTGTGGGAACGTGCTTGAGGAGCTCATCATTGGCGCTCCCGGTGGGCGTTGGGGTTCGTTCGCGGTAATCATGTTCATCGTGTTCATGCTCGGGTTCTTCATCGACTGGATTGGAATCGTGTTCATCATGATACCGATTATCTCGCCGATTGCGCCCGTGCTTGGCTTTGACCCTCTGTGGTTTGGAATGATGGTGATCATCAACTTGCAGATGTCGTTCATGACGCCGCCGTTCGCGTCCGCCATTTTCTATCTGAGGGGGGCTGTTGACCCGGGTCTGGGGATAGATATGGCGACCATCATCAAAGGCGTCTGGCCGTTTGTATTCTGCATTGTCCTTGGACTGGCGTTGTGCATAGCATTCCCTCAACTGATTCTGTGGCTACCCGGCAAGATGATTGCATAGCTGGGTTACACTCGTGAACTGACTGCAGGGTGGATGAGCGTACGCTCCTCCACCCTGCTTGTTGCGTGTTCTTGCCGGGCGAGGTCGGCCCTGAGGGGCCATTGTAGATACCGTGCTGCCTGGCCCGCCGCTCCGTCATCACACAACGCCGCAAAGGTCGGCACAGCCCTGAACGGCACACCAGCCGACGGGCGACGCATGCATCGCCCCTGCCGGAACCACCAACCACCCGATGCCCGGCTGCATGTGCGCGCGGTGGTTGTTCCAGACGTAGCGGTCGTTCGAGAACGACCCGGCGACCGCACGTGACCGTGGTCGACTGTGCAACACACCCTCCTCACATCCAGTTCGATGACTCCAATCGCGTTCTGACGCAATCACCAGACGCTTCCACAAGCGCTCCCTCAGGGCAGACTACGCCCCCATGCCCGGGCACGAGCAACGCGTCTTCAATGATTGGGCCCGTGGCCACCTGCCTTTCCCTCCCATTCCTGTTCAATGCCAGCATCTCCTCCATACGGGCACTCTCGCTGAACGCTTAGGGGAGGACAGAATCGTAGACCATCAACAGACGAGTACAAGGACTTGACACGAGCCCCTGTGCCTCTCTACAATCCCCAATCAGCTTCACGCGGTGAGCGGATGACAATGAACAGTTCCCGGGCCTACTTCGTCTTCAGCTGTTGGTTTAGCTATCCGGCCCGCACGCCCGGGAGCGGTCTTGCAACGTGATGTAGCGTAGAACTCATCAGAATGAAAGAAGGACCCTCCCGGGAGGGTCCTTTTCTTTTTGCGCTGACCGGGCGACCGCAGGGACCGCAGGCAGCGCGGAGATGTAAGGAGACAACAAGATGATAATCATGAAGACGGATGCGACGGAGGAGGACATACAGAGGGTCGTCGCGGAGATAGAGCGGAACGGACTCCGCGCCGATGTGTCTCGCGGTGACTATATGACGGTCATCGGACCCGTGGGCGATGAGCGTCGACTCGCTTTCGACAGGCTTGCCTCCTTCCCGGGGGTCAGAGAGGCGGCGATGGTGGAGACACCGTACAAGCTCATCAGCAAGGCGTATGCGCGCTTCCTGGGAGAACCCGGCGCCCACAAGCGGGTCAGCATCGGTGACATTCACATCGGCAACGGCGAGCCCGTCATCATCGCCGGGCCCTGCGCCGTCGAGAGCAAACCGCAGCTCATGCGCATCGCGGAAGAGGTCAAGGCGGCCGGAGCGCACATCCTGCGCGGCGGTGTCTTCAAACCAAGAAGCTCCGTGCACTCCTTCCAGGGCCTGGGTGCGAGCAGCATCGAAAGTGCTGAAGAGGCGCTGAGCTGGCTGCGGGAGGCGGGCGACAAGTTCGACATGCCCGTGGTGACCGAGGTCAGGGGCGAATCCGTCGTGGAGCTGGTGGCGCGCTACGTGGACATCATGCACATCGGTGCCCGCAACATGTACGACCAGGACCTCTTGGTAGAGGTGGCCCGTCAGCACAAGCCGGTGCTGCTCAAGCGGCACTTCGGCGCGAGCATCGAGGAGCTTCTCTCTTTCAGCGAGTACATCGCGGCGGAGGGCAACAAGGACATCATCCTCTGCGAACGGGGCATCGTCCCGATGGGCAAGGGCAAGAGTTACACGAGGTACACGCTGGATATCGCCGCTGTCCCGGTCATTCACAACGAGACCTATCTGCCTGTGATAGTCGACCCGAGCCACGCCACGGGCCGCCGCGACCTCATCTTTGACATGAGCTGCGCATCCATTGCGGCGGGCGCGGACGGTCTGATGATAGAGTCGCACTACGACCCATCTGAAGCGCTGGTGGATGGCCCGCAGATGGTGACGCCCGACGAGCTGAAAGATATCATTGAGGCGTGTGGCAAGCTGTACCACCTGGTGAGGGAACACTGACATGAGGACAACTCGAGTGTGGTGCTCTGGAACCGTGTATCGGATGAGCATCGGAACCGGCGTGCTGCGCCAGGCAGGCGACGAGCTTGACCGCCTTGGCTTCTCCGGCAGGGTGGTTGTTGTGACCGACGAGACCGTGGAAGCGCTCTTCGGAGAGGAATTGGAGCGCAGTCTGCGGGACGCGGGCTTCGAGCCGGAAGTCATCGTGATTCCCCCGGGTGAGGAGCGCAAGTCACTGGAGACTGCCGGAGTGATTTACAGCCGCCTGAACGAGCTCGCAGTAGAGCGTTCAACGCCCCTCCTGGCGCTGGGTGGAGGCGTCATCGGTGACCTGACCGGTTTCGTTGCGGCCACCTACTTTCGAGGGTTGCCCCTTGTACACGTGCCTACCACGTTGCTTGCCCAGGTGGATAGCAGCCTCGGAGGCAAGGTGGCCGTCAATCATGGGATGCTGAAGAACAACGTTGGAGGATTCCATCAGCCGGTTGCGGTTCTGGCGGACATCTCTACGCTCCTCCGGCTCCCGGAACGCGAGTTCCGTAACGGCCTGGCCGAAGTCATCAAGAGCGCCGTAATCAGGGACGAGGGATTCCTTGAGTTCCTGGAGAGCCGGATGGACGACGTGCTGCTGCGGGACGAGAGCGTCCTGGAGAAGATGGTTGCCGTGACCGCCGGAATCAAGGCGGCAGTTGTCCAGGAAGACGAGCGCGACCATGGCCTGCGGAACATCCTCAACTTCGGGCACACGATCGGGCACGGTATTGAGACGGCCTCCGGATTCACTCTCTGCCATGGAGAGGGAGTGGCTATCGGCATGGTTGCGGCTGCGAAGATGTCTGTTGCCATGGGACTGCTCGAACCGGGAGAGCTGACGCGCCTCAGGTCGTTGCTCGTGCGGACTGGTCTGCCCGTTACGATGCCGGAGGGCATTGAGCCCTCGGTCGTATTGGCTGCAATGGCCCGTGACAAGAAGCGGGCGGGCGGTCGCTTGCGATTCGTTCTGCCTACCCGGCTGGGCGAGGTCATTATTCGCAACGACGTGCCCGGGAATCTCGTAGAGGAAATGGTACTTGAGTCCAATGTCGTTGCCTGAAATTTGCGCCTGCATTGCTTCGAGCGGCGACCTGAAAGCGGCGCTCGCCGTCCGCGACGACGTCTCCCTGTACGAGGTCAGGATTGACCTCATAGGGGATGATTGGCGCGGCATCGTCGGGTCGCTGCCGCGACCGTGGATTGCGTGCAACCGGGTTGCGAGCGAAGGCGGGGCTGCCGATTGCCCCGATTGTGACCGCCTGGCCTCGCTACGGCAGGCTGTGGAAGCCGGAGCGCACATGGTGGACATCGAGCTGTCCACGGAGGGCGCCGGCGCTCTAGTCGCTGACCTCAAGGGTCGCGCTCGGACAATCGTGTCCTATCACGATGTTCATGGCACGGACAGTGAGAACGAGCTGGCCGATATCGTGGCGCGCGAGCGCCGGCTGGGCGCTGACATATGCAAGGTCGCCACGACGGCGCGGGAGGCCGGCGACAACGCCACGGTGCTGAGGCTTGCGAGTCGCTTCAGCAACGAGGGCATAGTGGTGCTTGCCATGGGGCCGCTCGGGATGCCCAGCCGCGTCCTGGCGCCCCTTGCCGGAGCGCGCTTCACGTATGCATCACTTGCGTCCGGCCACGAGTCGGCGCCGGGGCAGTTGACAGTAGGGGACCTCAGGGCGATATATGAAACCATGGGAGTCATCTGAGATGCGTCCTTCGGGCAGGACTGTTGTGTGCGGAATCGTCGGCGATCCCGTCGAGCACTCGATGTCGCCTGCCATGCAGAACGCGGCTTTCGCTGCGGCCGGACTTGATTGGGTCTACGTAGCGTTCAGGTTGCGGAGAGGCGAGGCAGAGGCAGGCACCGCTGCCATGAAGGCGATGGGGATACGAGGCTTGAACGTGACTGTGCCGCACAAAGTCGACATAAGACCCTTTCTGGACTCGATTGATGATGTCGCGCGGCGGATCGGCGCAGTGAACACGATTGTGAACGACGGTGGGTTGCTGAGGGGCTACAACACCGATGCAGCGGGCTTCGCCCGGGCGCTGAAGGACCATGATGTCGAAGTGCGTGACAGGACAGTAGTGTTGCTGGGGGCAGGTGGCGCAGGGAGAGCTGCGGCGTTCTCGCTGGCCGACAGAGGGGCAAGACTTGTGATACTGAACCGTGGGGTGGCGCGGGCGCAGGCGCTCGCCGCTGATGTGGCGGGGGCGACAGGTATTGTCATAGAACACGGTCCGCTGAGTGACGAGTCGCTGCAGCACTGGCTTCCTTCAGCCTCGCTCCTCGTCAATACGACCTCTGTCGGGATGAACCCGGTGACTGGCGATTCTCCCTGCCCTGCGCAGCTGCTGCGCGAGGACCTCGTGGTGTGCGATATTGTGTACAACCCCCGACGGACCACTCTGCTGCAGGAGGCCGCGGAACGCGGGGCCCGGACGGTGAGTGGTGTGGAGATGCTTGTGTGGCAGGGGGCCCTCGCGTTTGAACTGTGGACCGGCGTGCAGGCTCCCGTCGAGGTAATGCGCTCTGCGGTCGAGGAGGAACTCGGTCGTGCAGCGGTCTAACGTGGCCCTCATCGGATTCATGTGCGCGGGCAAGTCGGCCGTCGGATGGCGGCTTGCCTCTCGACTCGGCAAGGCGTTCGTGGAGACCGATTCGCTGATTGAAGGACGGGCGGGAATCAGCATAGCGGAGATTTTTGCCAGGTGGGGCGAGCAACGGTTTCGCGACCTGGAGGCCGAAGTTGTGCGCGACGTTTCCGCCGGCAGGGATAGCGTGATCGCGTGTGGGGGTGGTGTGGTGTTGCGACCGGAGAATGTGACCTGCCTGAAGTCTGGAGCTGTGGTTGTACATCTGGTCGTGTCGGCGGACAGTGTCATCGAGCGACTCGGAAGCCCGTCCGACGTGCGGCCTCTGCTGAGCGGCTCCACGAGAGAGCAGCGCGTGACCGAGCTACTGGAACAGCGAAGGCCTTTCTACACCAGGGCAGCGGAGCTGACAGTGGATACCGCCGAGCTGAGTGTAGACGAGGTGGTGGAACGAGTAGCGCAATCGCTGGGAGAGCATGAGGACGCTGATAGCACAGAGTAGGGCAGGTGGTGTTGTCCGCGCACCCGGCTCGAAGAGCTACAGCATCCGTGCTGCCGTGTGCGCGGCTGTGGCTGACGGCGAGAGCGTGCTCGAGAATGTGCTTGAGGCTGACGACGCGGCGGCCGTCCTTGAATGCGTGACAACGCTGGGAGCGCAGGCCTCCCGTGCTGCGGATGGACTACATATTCGGGGAGGGGCACTTCACACGACGAACGCAGGCCTGCGGTGCCGGGAGTCCGCGGCAACCTTGCGATTCCTGATGGGAATCGCGGCCACCATACCGGGCGCAACGATGTTTCACTGTGCGCCGTCGCTCGCTCGAAGACCCGTCATGCCGCTGGTGGAGGCCATACAGCAACTTGGCGCCGCATGCGACGTTGACACTGCAACAGGGGCTGTGACCGTTGTTGGCATTCCTGTGGGGAATGGCAGGGTGCGCCTCCGTGGAGATGTGAGTTCGCAATTCCTCTCAGCCCTCCTTCTTTCAGGACCCCGGTACGACGAGGGGCTGGAGATAGAGCTTGAGACGCCGCTGGTGTCCGAGCGCTACGTGATGATGACGATGGAATGCATGCGGGCTTTCGGAGCGGACGTGCGGTCGAGCGCTGACGCGCGCTCCTTCAGCGTTCTGCCCGGCGGCTACACCCCGCGGCGCTACATCGTCGAAGGAGACTGGTCAGCCGCATCGGCGCTCCTGGCGCTGGGCGCGCTCGCGGGTGATGTGACAGTTGCCGGGCTGAACCCCTCCAGCCTTCAGGCCGACACTGCAATAGTGGCCCTGCTGCGTGACATGAATGCCAGTGTGACCACGAGTGCTGAAGGACTCAGGGTACGGCGCTCTCGATTGAAGGCCGTGCGAGTGGATCTCTCGGGGGCCATTGACCTGCTGCCGGTGGCCGCGGCGCTCGGGGCAGCCGCGGAGGGAATTACTACCCTCACCGGAATAGCCAGGGCTCGCGACAAGGAGTCCGACAGGGTGGCGGCAATGGTCGCGGGACTGCAGCGAATGGGCGTCGCTGTCGAGGTGGGGGACAACCATATCTCCGTGCACGGTGGCGGCGCTGGTGGTGCTGTGGTATCGTCAGCAGGCGACCACAGGATTGCGATGGCCTTCGGTGTGCTCGGCGCCGTCGTCGGTGACGTTGTCGTGGAGGGAGCCGAGTGCGTGAACAAGACCTACCCCGAGTTCTGGGCGGACCTGCAACGCCTGGGCGTGGAGGTGCAACTGGATGAGCAATAGCCTTGGAACGCTGTTCCGCGTGACCAGTTTCGGCGAGAGCCACGGAGAGTGCGTGGGCGTCGTGATTGATGGCTGCCCGGCGGGAGTGCAGCTCAGTCGCGAGTGCGTGCAGCAGGAACTTGACCGGCGACGGCCCTCGGGTCAGCCGGGCGCGACTTCGCGCCGCGAGCCGGACAACGCGAGAATTCTGTCAGGCACGCTGGAGGGTCACACAACCGGTGCTCCCATCTGCATGCTTGTGGAGAACACGAATATCCAATCCGACGCGTACGGTCCGCTTGCAGACATACCGCGGCCGGGGCACGCGGACTACCCCGCGGGCGTGAAATATGGCGGCATGAATGACCCCAGGGGTGGAGGCCGCTTCTCCGGGCGCATAACGGCCGGTTTCGTAATGGCGGGCGCCGTGGCGAAAGCCGTCCTTGCCGGCTGCGGTGTCGAGGTCTTTGCGCATACCGTCCGGATAGGGCGTGTGCGAGCACCCGGGACGGAAGCCGAATCGGCGCGCGCGTCCTGTCGCACAAATGCGCTCTCGTGCTGCGATGGCCCCGCTGCAGCGGCGATGGAACGAGAGATCGAGGATGCCAGGGCTGGTGGCGATAGCGTCGGCGGTGTCATCGAGTGCGTGGCGACAGGCCTGCCGGTCGGCATTGGCGAGCCGGTGTTCTCAACTGTGGACGGTGAGATTGCGCGCGCCCTCTTCGCCATACCGGCTGTCAAGGCGGTCGAGTTTGGAGGGGGCTTCGCATTGAGCGCAGTGAGAGGCTCGCAGGCGAACGACCCTTTCACCGTCGCAGGCGACCGGGTTGTGACAACGAAGAACGACGCAGGAGGTATCCTTGGAGGGCTCACGACGGGCATGCCGATTGTTGTCAGAGCGGCCGTCAAGCCTACACCGTCTGTGTCTGTCAAACAGAGGAGTGTGAATCTGAAGACATGGCAGGATGCGGAGATGTCAATATCGGGAAGGCACGATGCCTGCATCGTTCCTAGGGCAGTGGTGGTGGTTGAAGCGATGGTAGCGGTGGTGCTGTGCGACCTCGGCCTGCAGGGCGGCCTGATATCGGGGTGTGTGAAATGAGCATGGACGAATTGCGGCGAAACATCGACGCCACCGACAGGGAGATCGTGCGCCTGTTGAGCGACAGGCTGAAGTATGCGCGGGCCATCGGAGAAGAGAAGGAACGCAGCGGATTGCCGGTGCTTGACGCCGCGCGTGAGCAGCGGGTGCTTGAGAAAGTGCGGGCCATGGCCTCTGAGATGGGTGTGGAGGGGCGCGATGTCGAGCGAATCTACGAACGCGTGATAGAGACTTCGAAATCAGTGCAACACACGACAGTTGCGTTTCAAGGCGAGCCGGGGGCGTTCAGCGAGCAGGCGGCCCTGGATTTCTTCGGCAGGTCGGTCTCGTCACGCCCTTGCGAGAGCTTTGACGATGTGTTCCGTGCTGTGGTGGAGGAGCAGACGCGCTTCGGTATCGTTCCTGTGGAGAACTCCTCGGAGGGGAGCATCAGCAGGGTCTACGACCTCTTCCTGGAGCACGACGTTCGTGTCTGCGGCGAAACGGCACTGCGCATTGTCCACTGCCTCATCGCAGCACCGGGGGTGACGCTCGGCGACATCCGGCAGGTGTACTCTCATCCGCAGGCCCTCGGCCAGTGCCGCACCTTCCTGTCGCACTTGGGGTGCGAGTTGATTCCTGCCTATGACACGGCGGGAAGCGTGAAGATGCTCGGCGAACTGGACGCCGGCGGAGTTGCCTCGGTAGGGAGTGCGCGCGCGGCCGAGATATACGGCATGAACATCGTGGCGCCAGGTATCGAGGATAACCCGAACAACTACACGAGGTTCTTCATCCTTTCGAAGCGGGACGTGGCCCCGTCCGGTGCTGACAAGACATCGATTGTCTTCTCCTTGAAGCACGATTCCGGGCCCGGAACGCTGTACGAGGCTCTCCGGGCGTTCGCAAAGCGAGGCGTGAACCTCACGAAGATAGAGTCACGCCCCACGCGGCAGAAGCCGTGGGAGTACAACTTCTACCTGGATTTCGAAGGGCACAGCCAGGAACCGCATTTTGCAGAGGCACTCGAGAGTCTCATGAAGCACTGCCTGTTCATTCGGGTGCTCGGGTCCTATCCAAAGGCGAAGTCGGTTTGGCAGAGAGCATGAGCATCGCGATAATCGGGGCGGCCGGCAAGATGGGAAGCTGGTTTGCTGCATTGCTGCACGAGCAGGGCCACGACCTGTTGCTTGTGGATTCGCGGCGCGATGAGGTGGAACGGCTTGCAGGCAGCATGAAGCGCTGTCGCGTCGCCCGATTCGGGGATGTAGGTGGTGCTGATGTAGTCATCATCGCGGTGCCGGTGGATGCGGTCGAGCCGGCCATGCGAGAACTGTCAGCCCACGTTCGCGAGGGACAGGCGGTCATCGACCTCAGTTCGCTCAAGGGACGTCCCCAGAAGGCGGCGGAGATGTACTTGCCGCGAGCGGTGTTCCTTGGGGTGCACCCCATGTTCGGTGCGGGCGCGGAAAGCCTCTCGGGGCACAACGTCGTTCTGACACCTATCGATGAGCGGAGTCGCGAGCTTGCGGCCAGAGTGCAGCGCTATATCGAGCCACAAGGCGCGCACGTCGTGACGATGACTCCCGATAGACACGATGAAGTCATGGCGGTTGTTCTGCTCATCCCGGCGCTTGTCGTTGCGGTTGTGGCAAGGACCATTCTCGGCACCGGGCGTCTCGCGGAGGCTCGTGAGGTTAGTGGAACCTCTCTCGAGGTGCTGATGGCGCTGACAGAGAGCATGCTCGGTGTGGGGAGAGACCTGTACAGTACGCTGCTGGCAGCTCTACCTGCTGCTCCTTCCGTCGCGTCCGCGCTGGAATCGAGCGCCGCGCACTTCTCGCGCCTGGTGCGGGACGGAGACCGTGACGGTCTTCTCGAGGAGTTCAGCGCTCTTGGGAAGGAGCTGGGCTCAGTCGACGAGAGGGCGGGCGACGCGTACGAGCGAATGTACGCGATGCTTGAAGCGCTGCAGCGGTACCCGACTACTCCACAGCGGAAGGCAGCGGCGGAAGGCCCCCAACCTCCCTCAACGTGTTGATGAGGTAGAGGAAGTTCTCGAAAGGCGCATCGGGCGGCACGAAATGGTCCACTGACGGGAAGTAGCCTCCTGTCTCCAGGAGGTATGGTACCTTCGACATCACTTCCTCGCGTATGACGTCCTTGCCTTTGAGAAGGACGCGCTTATCGATGTTTCCGCCCAGAATGGCATCCGTGCCGTATTTCTTTCGCAGCGCGACGGCGTCGTTTCCTGCAGCACACTCCAGGGGCCAGAAGAAGTTGACTCCGCTCTCAATCCAGAGTGGTATCAGGTGGTTGAGGTTTCCGTCGCTGTCTACGAAGATGACGTCGACCCCCTTCGAGTGGAGCAGCTCGGTGATGACCTTGTAGCGGGGCATCATGAAACGGCGGAACATGGTCGGTGAAATCAGGGGCCCGGTCTTGAACGCCATGTCCTCCCAGAAAGTGGCGGCGTCGACATGGATGTCCTGCAGGACTGTCGTGAGGCACTCGACTTCGAGGTCGCAGAGGGTGTCCATCATGTCTTCGATGAGCGCCGGCTCATCGTGGAACGCGAATAGCAGTGGCTCAAGCCCCATCCACTCGCGCAGGAAGCCGAAGAAACTGCCTGCGTTCAGCAGCACAGGCTCGTCCTTGGCGTTCATCTTGGCCACGTAGGCCTCCCAGTCCTGGGGCAGCCGGCCAAGGGTGTGAGGATCGAGCCGCTTCTTGTACTCCAGCCACGAGGCCTTGTCCTTCACAGGCTGGTCGAGATACATCGGCATCTTCTGTGGGTCATTCTTGAACACACGCACGGTCTGACCGCCCTCGTTCACGAGGGACACAGTGTGGTCGTCTTCACCCAGAATGCGCGTGTCGTAAGTCGGCAGGATGGGAGGGATGGCGTACACGTATTCGTTGCCGGCAACGTCGAGCCGTTTGTCCATGTAGAGTCCGGTCTGGATCTCTCTCATCAGACGGATATGCTCGAACCCAAAGTAGGAGCGGAGCTTTCTGCTATCGGCGAGGATGGATGGAGCACCCTTGCCGACCCATACGTCGGGCGTCTCAATCCAGAAATCGTTCAGCCAGGGGGCCAGCAGACAGAGGTCCCCTTTGCGCTCGAATCTGCAGATGTCGGCAAAACGCTGTCGCAGCGAATCAGCCATCATTTCCTCCTTGGACTAGGAACCTGTCGGAGAAACAGCCCCTCAGCATTGGTACGAAGGGAGTAGCTCGGCCATGGGGCGCAGGTGAACTGAATGCGCACCCCCGGCCTTCGTGGAGTGGCGCACCAACCCTGCCCTACGCTGTGTAGCCTCACCATCAGTGTGGTTATTCCGACAGGCTCCTAG
>JAUVZB010000055.1 GCA_030602785.1 Dehalococcoidia bacterium | reverse complement strand
CATCGGTACGAAGGGAGCAGATCGGCCACGGGGCGCAGGAGAACTGAATGCGTACCCTCGGCCTTCGTGAAGTGGTGCACCAACCCTGCCCTACTCTGTGTAGCCTCACCATCAGTGTGGTTATTCCGACAGGCTCCTAGGTTTCTTATTCCACTGGTCTGTTTCTGAAGGCGTTCTGTGACCCCCGCTTGATACAAGTGATTCAGGATCAACCACACAAAGAGGCTATTCGCTCTCTTGTCAATCACTCTAATACGCGTCGTGAAGTTGCTGTACGAGTATTCGCCAGTTGGAATATTGAACAGCGCCACGCGTCCAACGGGTTGGGTCGGACCGCCGCCAGATTTCTCGAGGATAATGTCGCCGTACTGGAGAAAGCGTGACTCCAATTGACCTACTTCGACTGGGTGCTCAGCAACATCCTCAATGTTCAGGAAGCCGTTCTTTGTGAAGTTGGTATTGCGGAGGATCTTAACCACGCGTAATGGCTCTTTCTTTCCCCGCCACAGACCGCTTCGGAACTCGCACATTTCACGAAGTCGGACCAACGGCCATTGGGTACGGGTGACCACGGTATCCCGATAGCGTTCTCCACTCAGGTTGTATTCGCCGTTCGCTGCAATCTTCTCCCTCTGCACGATCAACCCAAGCGTGGGCCGCAAGTCCTCAACTGATTCCCCCGTGTGAACGCGGCGCAGGTATTCGCCTATCTCGGCGCGAACCTGCGGCAGGTCGTTCTTGTCAATCTCACGCCGTTGAGCGCCGAGGCCGAATCCGTCGTTCTCGACTTTGAAGAAGGCGATGGTGTTGGTCTTCCTGGCCAGGGACTTGTCGAGAATCAATATCGAGGTCTTGACGCCGGAATAGGGATTGAACACACCCGCGGGCAACGAGATAACAGCGACGAGGTACTCCTCCACCAGCATCTTGCGCAGTTGTTTGTAGGCGGTCTGGCTCTGGAAGATGATGCCTTCGGGCACGATGATGCCGGCGCGGCCACCGGGGGTAAGGTGCTCGGCCATGTAGTCCACGAACAGAACTTCGCTACGCTTGGACTGTACCGAGAAGCGGTTGTGAGGCTTGATGCCTCCCTTCGGCGACATGAAGGGAGGGTTGGCCAGGATGACGTCGGCGTATTCATTCCACCGGTCCTGACTGGTGAGGGTGTCGTACTCAACAATATGAGGGTCAACGAAGCCGTGCAGGTACATGTTCGCAAGCGACAGGCGCACCATGTCAGGCGATATGTCGTAGCCCTTGAAGTTCTGCGCCAGGCGGCCCATTTCGTCCGGCGTCAGGGATGTTGTCTCGCCCTTGGCATCGCTGTTGCTCTTGAGAATGTGCTTGTAGGACGAGATGAGAAACCCGGCGGTGCCGCAAGCCGGATCAAGCATGGTCTCGGTCTTCTTCGGGTCGATGATGGCCACCATGAAATCAATGATGTGGCGCGGGGTTCGAAACTGCCCGGCATCGCCCTGAGAGCCGAGCACGGAAAGCAGATACTCGAAGGCGTCGCCGAGACGTTCGCTGTGGTCGTAGTTGAACTCGTCGATGACTTTCAGGAACATCCTGAGTGTACCCGGGTCGCGATAGGGCAGATATGCATTCTTGAAGATGTCACGGAAGAGCGGCGGGATGCCCGGGTTCTCCGGCATCCTGGTGATGGCTTCGGCGTAGAGGTTCAAGGTTTCGAAGCCACCCATGCCAGAGTGCATCAGTTTGGCCCAGCCGTAGCGGGCAAACTCTCCGGCGAAGAACTTACGATTGCCACCGAACTCCTCCGATTCGGCATCCATGTCATCCATGAACTTGTAGATCAGGGCGATGGTGATCTGCTCGACCTGGCTTTTCGGGTCGGGCACTTTGCCCACAAGGATATCGCGGGCGGTGTCGATGCGGCGCTTGGTGTCAATGTCCAGCATGGCTATTCCTTGATCTGTTTCAGTGCGGGCACTGTGGTGAGTACCTGCATCTGGCGGATGGCGATTTCGTTGAGGCGTTTGAGGCGCTCCCCTTGTGACAACCCCATGTGAATGAGTTCGGCGTTCATGCCTTCGATGTTGGCCATCATTCTAATTCCGTCGAATTCGACGGAATTGAACTCCGGGTTGTTGAGCTTCTCCCAAATGCCCAGGAATTCTATTGTGTTGCGGTTTCTGAGCCAGTTGCGCACGAGGTCGTCGGAGCGGTCGGCGTTCTTGACACGTGCAATGTCCGTAAGACAGATGAAGTCCTTGTCCTGCTTCGACAGCACAGTGATAGCGGCGCCCTGCACTTCGATGGTGGATTGTCTGGTCTTGCTCACCGTTCCTCTTATGCGGCGAACTGGTTCAAGGGGACGTAATCTTTGACGTATTCAGGGATGCGCGTGCGATACCTCTTCGGCACGGCGCGGAAGTCGCGTGTAGAGAAGACCGGGTTGGTAGCCAGATCGGTGAAATCACGGCTCTCTATGATGTGGCGCAGTTGATCGCTGGTGATATAGGCCTTGAAGTATGTCTTGATAGCCGGAATGGCCTCGGCTTCTTCCGGCTTGGCATCAGCGACGAACTTGGCGAACTCCTCTTCCAGCAGTTCGTCCTTGGACTTGAAGCGCGGTATGAGGCCGAAGACCTTTTCGAGTATCTCGCGTAGTGTAAGGCGGCGGTCAACGGCGGCAGCTTTGCGCAACCTGTCGAGGGTGTAGTACTCCTCGGGTTTGTCAAAGACCTCGCGGTTCACGTAGTCAATGACGCGATCCCATTGTCCTGACTCGACCGCTGAGGCAATCACATCGTTCCTACGCACGGTGTCCTCGAATTTCTCGAAGAACATGCGGTCGATCTTCATCCCTTCATAGCCGATGGTTTCTTCGTTGATAGTAGCGAGGATGTCCGTGCCCAGGTGCTCGTAGCTGCCGCCGATCACTACCGGGCCAGCGTCTCCTGTCGCCCCCTCGGCCTTGCCCTGGGGGCGGGGGAGCTTCAGCACCTCATCGTAATTGAACTCATACTCAAAGTACTCGCAGTTGGCAAAGAAGTCGAATATCTTGAAGGTGGACTTGTCCGGCCAAATCACGCCTGCCTTGATGCTGTCGTCGAAGAGCTCTTCGAGGAAGTTGTGCTTGCGGGTGCCGCGCCCTTTGATCTGGATGAAGTCGGTGGGCGAGAAGATCGGTCGCAACAGGCCCAGATTGAGGATATCGGTGCAATCGTAGCCGGTCGTCATCATGCCAACCGTAACGCAAACACGCGCCTTGCTGGTCTTGTAAGCGGGCAGGAAATTTGCAGAACCGAGCAGGTTGTTGTTGGAGAAGTTGATGGTCAATTGTTGGGCGTCGGGAATCTGTGAAGTGACCTGCACGGCGAAGTCAGATTGGTACTTGCCGGGGAACATGCGATCAGCCATCTGGTTGAGAATCTGCGCCAGCTTGGCGGCGTGATTCTGGCTTACCGCGAAGATGATGGACTTTCCGATCTCTCCGCTGACCGGATCGCGCAGGGCGTTTTCCAGAAAGGTCTTGCAGAGGATCTGGTTGGTGGCATCGGCGAAGAAGCGCTTCTCGAACTCGCGCTGCTTGAAGGCCTCCTGCTGGTCTTCGCCGGCATCGTCGGTGAACGAGACGACGAAGCCCTCTTCGGAGAGCAGTTCGGTAGTAATTCCTGTACGAGCATCCACTATCGTTGGGTTGACCAGATACCCTTCTTTCACACCGTCTAGAAGCGAGTACCGGTACGTAGGCTGGCTGTTCTCACAGCCGAAGGTGCGGTAAGTATCCAGTAGCAACCGACGCTCGGCTTCGCGCGGGTCGCGGGTAGTGGGCTTGGCCTTATCGAACCGCTTGAGGTAGTCGCGGGGCGTGGCGGTGAGTCCGAGCTTGTAGCCGATAAAGTACTCGAATACGGCGCGGGCGTTGCCGCCGATAGAACGGTGGGCTTCGTCCGAAATGACCAGGTCGAAATCAGTAGGAGAGAACAGCAGCTGGTACTTGTTGTTGAAGAGCAAGGACTGCACCGTCGTGACAACGATTTCCGCTCGCTGCCAGTCGTCACGATTCTCCTTGTAAATCACCGTCCGAAAATCGGCGGACAGTAAGGCTACCAAAGCCCTCCTGGCTTGATCTTCCAATTCGAGGCGATCCACCAGAAACAGCACCCGACTAGCGTTGCGAGAACGGAGGAAGAGCTTGATAACGGCGGCGGCAGTCAGTGTCTTGCCGGTGCCCGTCGCCATCTCGAACAGGAAACGGTCATTGCCTTCCTTCACCGCGTCTTGCAGCTTGTGAATAGCCCTGATCTGATAGGGCCGCAAGAAGCGCAGCTTGTTGGCCGCAATGTAGCCGGGACGCTCGGCCTCGTTGCGCCACGCTGCTTCGGATTGGTACTGCGGGTGCTGGGTCAGCACTATGTAGTCATCACTGATCTCTTCGTCTACAAGACGTTGTGGGTCGGGAGTGACCTGCCGGTAGTCGGTAACCGAGTCGGGTCTGGGGAAGGACGTAATGATGTATGGATTGCCGCGCTCCAAGTCCCAGAAGTAGTGCAGGTTGCCGTTGGAGAGGATCACGAAGCGACAGTTCTGGGACCTGGCATATTTGCGGGCCTGCTCCTTGCCGACAAGCGGGTTCTTGTCCTCCGACTTGGCCTCAAGAACAATGAGAGGAAATGCCCTCGCGTCCAGCAGCAGGAAGTCGATGAAGCCCTTGGTCGTCTTCTCGAAATCATCGCCCAGAGCATCCAGGTCAGATGACTTGAGAGTGACGCTGGGTTCGAGGCGGATGTTGGCCGGGGTGCTTCCTTCTGGAAAGAAGCGCCAGCCTGCCGCTTCGAGCAACCTGTTGATCTTGATGCGGGCTGCAGCTTCTTTGTTCGTCATGTCTCTGACTATCTATTTCGGCGGGCGTTAAGGTGGCGGAACAGAGTTCTTCGACCGAGCGGCGACGACGGGAAGACCGCAGTCAGTCAATTCGTGCTCGAGTAGTTCCTTTCCGCACCCGATGCCAAATCCCATTTGGTCCAGCGCCTCGCTGCGTCAACAACTGTGGAATGACGAGGGAGGCCGTGGTCACCCAGCAACCAATCCATTGCGTGTACTCTAGCCGCATGGCAGGGGAGAGTCAACGGTCCCACTCGGATGAATATCTCGACCTGATCCGAAGACATCGGGCGTTTCAGAATTCTGTTCAACTCCAAGGACACCATACCTGACTCAATCTACTCTCGGCATCAGCGCACACGCATCTGTTCCTCCAAATCCCGCCGAATTGGCTGTGGTATGCACGAGGTGGGTGTCGTGTCGCCATAATCGGACAGAAGACCCCGAATTCCTCTTGACAGACCCGTGATGGCCCCACTACCATTACGCCATGCTCAGGCGTGTCCTGAGTACGAGATGAACGTGACGGAAGGTTGCGTGCCTTCCGTCATTTCGTTTTGCGAGGCAGAGATGAGTTCAAGAGTCTGTGTCTTTGTTGACGGAGAGAACTTCCGTCATTCCATCGTAGATCTCTTCCAGAACTTCCACAAGGAAGACTACCTTCCGAAGTCTGCGAACTGGGAAACCCTCTTTGACTGGCTAGTCGCACAGGTTGTGCCCGGGGGAGAGCGTACGCGAACCTACTGGTACGTCATTGAGACGATTGACTTCTGGCCATATCACCTCCCAGCTCCTGACAAAGATCCAGACACGCTGTATCGAGTGCTCAAGCCCTTCCAGACCGAATTGGATCAACTCCCCGATGCCCCGTCTCGACAAACCCGCATGGCAGACATCGTCAAGACGATGGAAGAACGACGCGAGAAGATGACCAGACGCTTCAGCGGTTGGACCGCGATGCAGAATGGCATTGCCCAGCGGCACGCAGCAGTCGAATTCCGCAGGGCTGGGGCAATACGGTATGACCTGTTTACGGAGTCCATGGGATCCGAGAAGGCGGTTGACGTGAAGCTGGCCGTGGACCTCATCGTACTACGAGACATCTATGACACTGCAATCATCGTATCAGGCGACCAAGACTACGTTCCCGCGGTCCAGGTCATCAAGGACTCCGGCAAGAAGGCGATTAACGTGGCATTCAAGACCCGCAGCGGCCGGCTTCTGCCGGGTGGTGCCAGACGACTCAATATGGTCACCGACAGGGCCTTGGAAGTGACACACGGTGACCTTGGTGGACATCTGGGGCTGTAGGCCCCTCGTGAACGGCGAGTTCATCGTATTGTAGTTCCCGTTAATCCGACGTATTCGGAGAATTCCGTGGACGCCGCGAATCCCGGCGACACCATGCTCAATTCATCCCGCGTTCAGAAGCGGCGTCCGTCAGCTTCGGATTCTCCGATACAGGCACGGCGCCCCCAGGATTCATCCCCATGTTTCTCTCAACCGTGCTATTGTCACGCACACTGGCCGGAATCCCGGTCGATGGCGCCACATGCGAAAGGCAGGAGGAGCTGTATGGCCATCATCACATCGCAACGGGACCTGTTCGACATCCCGGATGACATCGCCTATTTCAACTGCGCGTACTACTCCCCTCTACTGAATGAATCCGCCGATAGACTGCTTGCCGGCGCAAGAGCAAAGAGCCATCCGTGGGAGCGCACCTCCGCGCACTTCTTTGAAGACGCGGAGACGATTCGCACCCTCGCTTCGAGCATCTTTGGTGGCCACCGGGACGGCTATGCAATCGTGCCTTCTGTAAGCTACGGGGTGAGCATCGCGGCGCGCGCAGTCGAACCACTGCTGCAGCCGGGTGACCGTATCCTGGTAATCGCCGAGGAGTTCCCGAGCAATGTCTTCCCGTGGATGAGAACGGCACAGGAAGTCGGCGCGACGCTGGTGACCGTTCCATACCCCGAGCATGGGGACTGGGCCGGGGCGATCACGGACAAAATCGACAAGAGCGTGAAGGTCGTCGACGTCTCGACCTGCCACTGGACAAACGCGGCCTATATCGACTTGCGGACGGTAGCGAAAGCGTGCCGGGATGCAGGCAGCATCCTTGTGGTTGACGCCACACAGTCGCTCGGGGCAATGCCGTTTCCCATGGCGGAGATCCAACCGGACTTCCTTGTGGTCGCCGGCTACAAGTGGCTCCTGTCCCCATACGGATTCGGTCTGCTCTATGTATCCGAGCGGTGGCGCAGCTCCCGCCCGCTTGAAGAAACATGGCAGGCGCGCAGCAACGCCGAGGATTTCACTTCACTTGCCAGTTATTCCGACACCTATATGCCGGGAGCACGCAGATTCGACGTGGGCGAGAAATGCACCACCATACTGCCGGGCGCGATTGCGGCACTGGAACAGATTGGGGCGTGGGGTGTGGAGAACATAGCTGCGACACTGTCGGAGGTCAATTCCAGGATTGCAACCCATCTCGAACAACTTGGATTCCAGTTGCCGGCCGAGAAGCAGCGGTGTCCGCACATGCTGGGCGCACAGTTACCCACCGGCCGGACCGGAAACCTGGTGGCTGAACTGAAGAAGCGCAACATCTACATCAGCCAGCGTGGAAATGCGCTCCGGTTCGCTCCTCACCTGTACGTAACCCGCCATGACGAGGACCGCCTCATGGAAGCGTTGGACGAGTTGCTGAAATGACCCGCGGGAAAACCCGACCACTTCACCCACATGGTCGCGACTACTAGCTCAAGGCAAACAGACTATAGACCAAGTAGGCCCATCCCAGAACCGCGAGGATGAGGCCGTACTATCTGATGTATCTGGCTCAACTCTGTTTCTTGTCGTCCGGTGCTGCGAGGTAATTGCCAGAATAGATCATGACTGCTGCGATGCCGATCACCACCAGCGCAATGCCCAGGATGATCAAGCGATAGATCACGTTAGTATCCACCACTGTCACCTCCACTTCTGCGTGCCGGGACGCACCCCTTCGGCGACGGTCCCGGCTTATGGGCTGATACTACTGCTGAATTCCGGGGACACCATACTTAATTCAGCCCACGTTCGGAATCGGTGCCCACTGAGCGCTGTTCTTCCGAATCCCGCCGAATTAGCTTTGGACCGTCCAAGATAAGTGTGGTGTCCCCATAATTGCCAATCCTGAAGGGCACCGCGCCCGGGTGAGCTTCAAGCTCCGACTGGCTGACGTCGTAGTCCGGGACGGCAATCCCCGAAACCCGTGCGACCACATAACCCTCTAATAGGCTCGGTTCGCAAGCAGGCATCGCCGCCAGCGCAACGAGGCCGGCAAGGACAGAACACAACGCCTTCTTTCCACCCATATCAGCAACTCACCAGGCGTTCTGCGACCGAGGATAGGTACAGCTTTTCCTCTTTGTCAAACGGGCAAATGGCCTCTTTGAAACACAGGCCATTCGCAGTTATAATAGGGTGCTCGTGGTGAGCGTAGCCTAGTGGTTAAGGCGCCAGGTTGTGGCCCTGGAGATCGAGGGTTCAAATCCCTCCGTTCACCCCAGCGCCTATAGCTCAGCGGACAAGAGCACCGGCCTTCGGAACCGGGTGTCGGGGGTTCGAATCCCTCTAGGCGCGCCATCTCAACCACACCATCTCCTCCGAGGTTTCAGTGCAGAGCACACAGCAGCCGCTGAGATTCCGCCGCAATCGAGGCTTGGGGAGCACAGTCCTCGGCCTCAGTGTCTTTCTCGCAACAGCCATCCTTCTGCTCACACCGGCCGGCTGCAGCACGGCGCCCACCACCCCACCGGCACCAGCCGGGGAGGTCATTAAGCCACCCACTGCCGCTGTGACACAGCAGGCGCCGGGGGGTACTGAATTCATCGAGAAATCGTTCGATTGGTCGTACTGGCGCTTCGATGACATCACGTGGAACTGGTCTGCGCAGATACCCACCAGCCTGTACGAGCACTACACGTCGAAGCCCAGACCACGAACGAAGAACTACTCGATATACGCAACCGACGAGAATGACAGGGAGATAATCGACGATCTCTCTTACACGCTGGCAGGCCAGGCTGAGACGCTGGGCCTGGACGAACTCGAGACCATCCACTTCATCGCGACCTTTGTGCAATGCCTCGCCTATACGACAGATGAGGAGACGACGGGATTCGACGACTACGCACGATACCCCATCGAGACCCTGGTCGAGGAGGGCGGAGACTGCGAGGACACGGCAATACTGCTCGGGAAGATAATGGTGGCGCTCGACTACGACGTGGTCCTCGTCAGGCTACCGGCTCACATCGCGCTGGGAGTACTGGAAGGAAAGAAATTCGTCGGCACATACTACCCCTATGAGGGCAAGCACTACTTCTACCTCGAGACCACGGGCGAGGCAGGCCGGATCGGCATGGTGCCCGAGGAGTACAAAGGCCAGCTCGCCTACATCTACGACTTCTCTCCCCGGCCGGTTGTGGTGCACCACTGGACAGGTCAGCGCCAGAAAGACACCTACGAGCTTCGAGTCACTGTTGAGAACCAGGGTACCGCCGCAGCGGACGGCTGCTCGGTGCTGGCCGGATTCGACGCCGGCAACGGGCGCCTGTGGAACGGCACTCGAAGCGGGACTTTCGACCTCGCGCCCGGCGACACGATAGAAATCGACATGACGCTGCCCCTGCGAAAGGAAGAGCACACCCGATTACTGGTGTATGTTGTGCGGGATGGCAAGTCGCTGGACAAGAGCTACTCAGCCTGGTTCGACGAATAGAGCAGCCATCCGCTCGCCCGGGTCCTCACTAGCCGCCCGCACACGGGCAATAGCCCTGCGGTAGCTCGTATCGCTATCCCACCCGGTCTCACCGTGCCGGACCAGAAGCACTCGTGTTCATCGCTCGTAAACATCCGCGCTCACACACGGAGCCAGCGCAGCGAGAATGCCGTCTTCATACACTGACATCTTCGTGAGCATTCCCTTCGTCAGGTATCCAACAGCGCCACCGCTACGGCGCACGTGCGGTTCACCCGACACCTCGTCTATTATGTCACCCAGTTCGCGGCCATCCAGCACTTCCCGGACGATAGAAGCCGGCATCTCGAACATCGGTGTGGTGCCGTAGCTCTCTCTTCCATGACTGTCAACCACACAGACAACACCCGCGCCAAACCACATCTCTCCCAGTTTGAGCAGCCCTCCTTCGATTCCGAGGCAGAAATCCACATCGAGCGAGCGCGCAGCCGCCTGGCTCCGCGCAGCCAGGGCGCGATTCCGCGCACCCGAGAAGCACTCCTCTCCAACCGGCTGTGCTGCAACTGCGCTGTCGACCTCCAAACCGACGACCTTCACCATCCCGAAGCAGCGCTGGAACGCATGGCGCGCAGCTTCCACTTTCGCACTGTTGGTGGAGCCGACAATTACACTGACCACAATCTCAACTCCCACAGGTATTCAAACGGGACTCGAACCCCGGATTGATGGCGGGACTTCAACTCCGGGACGAAGGGCAAAAGCTCTGCGGCGGAAACACTAGGCCGCGCGCGATGTCTTCCATGCCGCGGCCCGGGAGAGCAGTTCCTTCGCTCCGACAAGCGAGGGCTCGCCGAGGTTCCCCAGCATCGCAGATAACTCTGCCTCACGCTCCGGTCCCTTGAGTGGGACAATCTGCACAAAGGTGCGTTCACCTGCGACCTGTTTCTGAACACTGCACTGACTGTCACCATAGGCAGCCACCTGCGGCAAATGAGTGATGCATATCACCTGGTGCGTTTCTGCCAGCCGCGCCAGCTTCCTGCCGATGACTTCACCGCTGCGTCCACCGACGCCGACGTCAATCTCGTCAAACACAAGCGTGGGAGCAACATTGCTGTGTGACAGCGCACAGCGGATGGCAAGCATCAGCCTCGATATCTCGCCCGTGGACGCAGTCCTTGAGAGCGGCATGAACGGTTCCCCCGGGTTGGCCCGGATGAGAAACTCGATATCGTCAATCCCGTGCGTCGAGAAACCGCAGCCGGCGCCATCGGACAACACCAGGTCATCGCCTCCCTCAACAAGCCCAAAGGAAACCGTGAAGCCGGTCCCGTCCATGTTCAGTTCGGAGAGCTCGCCTTCCACCGCGCGCGAGAGCGTCGCGGCAGCCTCCTTGCGAAGTCCGGAGAGCCGCTCCCCGAGCTCAGCCAGGCTCCCGCACAACTTCCTCTCCTCTTCCACCAGCTCCGCCCTCCGCTCTTCACCTGAATCGAGCGCAACGCGCTCCTTCTCCGCGTTCTCCGCGTACAGGAGCACCGCGCCAATCGTGTCACCATACTTTCTCTCAAGAGTTCGAATCAGGTCCAGCCGTGCCTCCACCTGCTCGTGACGCGCCGGGTCGTACTCCAGCGAGTCGCGATGCAACGCCAGTTCTCGAGACACGTCCTCAAGCTGATACAGGGCGGCTTCCATGCTTTGGGCAATTGGCCCGACGCGGGGATCCGTCTCCGCAGCCTCACGCAGAAGCTGCAGTGCCCGGGCAATCTTGTCTGTGCCCGACGGAAGCGCGTCTTCTCCACCGTGCAGCTCGTCACAGGCGGCCCCCACAGCCATGCGCAGCTTCTCGACATTCGCCAGAACCCTGCTTTCCTGTTCGAGTTCGGAACCTTCCTCCCGCTGGAGGTCCGCCTTGCGTATCTCGCCAATCTCGAATGACAGGAGGTCCCGCCGGCGCGCAACCTGGCGATCATCAGAGGTGGCTGCCTCCAGCATCCTCCTCGTGTGCCGCAGTTGCTCCGCCATAGCCGCGAACTCAACACGAAGCGAATCAGTCCCCCCGTAGGCGTCAAGCAACACAAGCTGTTCGCGGCCATCCAGCAGGGAGAACTGCTGGTTCGGCCCGTGGATGTCGAACAAACGCCCGGAGACTTCCCGCAGTGTGCGAACCGGCACGGCTCGCCCGTTCACCGAGGCGCCACCACGCCCACTCCGTTCCACCTCACGCCGCAGCATCACAGTCGGGCCTTCAATGCCGGCTTCTTCCAGGATACCTGCTATCGCCCCACCAGCGTGAGTCACGACCAGCGCTTCAATGACAGCCCCATCCGTCCCCGTCCGCACCACCTCCTGGCCGACTCGCCGGCCGAGAAGCACATCGAGAGCGTCAAGGACAAGCGATTTGCCCGCACCGGTCTCGCCCGTGAGCACATTGAGGCCCTCGGAAGGCAGCCACTCGAGCCGGTCGATGATGCCGAAATCGCGAATCGTCAGTCTCTTGAGCAATGGACAAGGACTCCCACAACACGATGAGCCAAGCTTCGGGATAAGATATCCCGCTTCACGGGGGACGTCAACAGTATTGCTTCAGCCGCGGCCGTCCGTCAGCGCCGAAAACAGGCCGGGACGGCTGGCCCAGCAGGGTGACGATACGCCTCCGCGATGGGCTACAATAGATACAGTGACTTCACACGACATAGGCAAGGCGCTAATCATCATCGGCGTAGTCGTGCTCATCGTCGGCGTCCTTGTCACTCTGTCACCCCGAATTCCACTCCTCGGCCGCCTCCCGGGCGACCTGTCATTCCACAGGGGCGAGCACCATGTATTCATTCCAATCGCAACCTGCATCCTTCTGAGCCTCGGATTGACCGTCGTGGTCAATGTCGTGCTGCGGCTGCTCAAGTAGGCTCCACCGGAGCGGCGGAACCCAACGGGAGACCCTGCGCCGACACAAGAAAAGAGGGACGCTGGCTTCCACCAGCGCCCCACTTGATTCCTACCGGTCACCCCTACTCTCCCCGTTCAGATTCACTGAACCTCTGTTGCTCCGCTACCTACACCGGAGCGTTATGTCGCGCGCAGAGCTCGGGGCTTTGGAATACTCTCCCCTGACGTACACTCACCCTTCAGCTACTTCGCCCCCACCAGCGGAGAGCCCATAAGAGGAAAGAACCATTGGCATAACAGGGCCCGTTGCACGGTCATACCTTCCTCCTGCGGGAAAGGAGTTCGCACTCCACCATCGGTCCTTCTCCACCCCGCAATTTCATGCTACCACGGCTTCTGCCCCCCGTCAATCAAGCAAGAAACACGTGTAGATGTTCTACGATTCTGTCCTCCCCTGACAGTTCAGTGAAAATGTCAGCACGGAGGAGATGCTGACCACAATACCGTGAGATGGATGGACTGTTAGCAGGATGGAATTTCCCCGTTTCCCGTAGGGGCGTACCTCTGTGTCCGCCCGTCGGACATGGTTCATGATGTGGGGGCACGTTGCACGTGCCCGTGGGGATGTCGTGGGAAGGTTTCGAACGTAGGGGCCATTCGGGAACGGCCCAACCCCGGTTTCCCAGCCACGGCGAATCGCAACACCCGACCATGACGCCATACGTGGTTGACGGGTCACACGGCTACGGGAGAGGAGTGTTGGACGGTATCTGTAGGGGAGAGGCATGCCTCTCCCGTTGCCCTGTCGTCACACAACGCCGCAAAGGCCGGCACAGCCCTGAATGGCAGACCACCCCACTACCCCACAGACCAAGGGCACGTGCAACATGCCCCTACATTCGAAACCACCCCATTGCACTACCACAGGCGACCGCAGGCTGCTGCCGAGACCTTCATCAGTCGCCGGGTCGTTCACGAACGACCCCTACGTCGGCAACCACCACACGACCCCGATTACTACGGGCGGACACAGGGGTCCGCCCCTACATCACCTGCCGTGTTCATCCCTTCTGTAACCACAACCATGACCAATGCGCCAACCTACGGGCGAGGCAGGCCTTCGCCCCTACATCCAAACCCACATCACCACGATTACGGGCGGACACAGAGGTCCGCTCCTTGCGAACCACGGCCTTGTCACCACGAGCAACCACGGGCTGCTGTCATGGCGAACTGCCTCAGGATTACTGTTACCGAAGGGGGTGGCATTACGTCATTTCCGTTGTAAGGGCACGTTACACGTGCCCGTGGGGATGTCGTGGGAAGGTTTCGAACAAGGGGCACGTTGCACGTGCCCGGGGTGTGGATGGGGGCAAGATTATCAACCACGACGCAGCGTGCCCTTGTCTTTAGCCTTGGGTGCCCCACGCATCGGATGCGCGGAGATCCCGACACCCGGCCCTATCACCTGGACCAAGGGCACGTGCAACGTGCCCCTTGTATCTTGATGTACAGTGTCCCAGCGATGTCGCGGGAGAGGGGAATCAGACGTGCCCCTTAGGCGTAAGAGCCTGTCGCGTAGATTACGATCCCCTCTCCCCGGCGCCAGTCCCAAGGCCGGACGG
>JAUVZB010000124.1 GCA_030602785.1 Dehalococcoidia bacterium | reverse complement strand
CATGGACGAGACCACCGATGCCGCCGTAGTTGACATCGGCTTCATGGTCGGCAGCCACATCACCTGGTCCCGCACCTTCGTCTGCACCAACGCCACCTACTGGTATCGCAACCACGTTCACTACACCCTCCTCTCGGACTACCAGGTGGTCACTCGCTTCAGGATCGCGGATCCACCTAATGGGGCAAAGGTGGGCGACGTGGTTCACATGAACGTCCACGGGTACTACCTGGAGCCCTATACCTCACCCTAGCGGCCAGGAGGGATCGTGCTCTACAAGGTCGAGTGCCCCACGCCTGCGCTCACCACCAAGTACTCGCCCGTCGTCACCCGATGCCGCGTCTATCCCGGCATGGTAACTCGCACCTGGGTCGGCTTCCCCAAGGGCTGCTATGGCCTTTGCCATCTCCAGGTCTGGCACCAGGGCTGGCCGGTCTGGCCCTGGAGCCCCGCCGACTCCTTTCACTGGGATGGCTTCATGTTCTCCTTCGCCGATCGCTACCCACTCACCGCAGAGCCCTATGAGTTCGTCATCAAGACCTGGAACCGCGACGACTTCTATCCCCATATGCCCACCTTCATGGTCCTCGTCGAGCCCGCCCCGCCTCCGGGCGAGCTCCGCGATCTGGAGCGCACCCTCGAGGCCCTGGGCATCCTGAGAGGAGCTTGAGTGTGCCAGAGATTCGTCCCGAACACGTACCAAGTCCCCGGACTTCGCTGGGCTGGGATGGGACTCGATACAGAGCGCTCGGCATGGACGCTGCGGGGAACCTGCGAGTCGTGCTACTAGGAAGGGGAATAGGAATGTACGAGGCTTATGTCCACGTCCAGGATCAGAAGCCCCAGAATACTCCCGGTGGCGGCTTCACTCTTGGAGCCTGGCGTACCAGGGATATCAACGTCGAGCTCGACGATACCGCCACTATCTGCGCCATTGCCGCAAATCAGATTACGCTCCAACCCGGCACTTACCGCTGCCTCATCACCTGTCCGGCTTACAAGGTCAGCGGTCACCAGGCTCGCTTGCAGAATATCACCGGTGTCGCTACCTTGCTCACTGGCACGTCTGAGTATACGGATGCTACCGACAATACCTGTACTCGATCGGTCATCTCGGGGCGCTTTACCCTTGCTGTAGCCAGCGTTCTTGAGATTCAGCACCAGAGCATCGCTAGCCAGGCAGGGAACGGATTCGGTCCGCAAGCCAACTTCACCACCGAGGTCTACACGGACGCCGAGTTCTGGAGAGAGTGGTGAGAAGGTAAGCCATGCCCCACGGAACGCCTGACTGGGGCCTCGTCGGCCCAAAAGATACCCTTTATGGTCTTGACGATCTAGGTGAACATGCAGTACGTCTTGGTTCTCCTCATCTATGGGATCGTCGGGGGGATGTTATCTATCTGAGTACCTTTGATGATGGTCTTGAGGGAGCGCATGTAGCACATACAGGGCCACCGAGCGATATAAGGCTGTGGACGGAGCAGGCCAGGCAGGGTGCTTACTGTGTGAGAGCAGATGTTGCGAATGGCACGGTTTACCACGCATCTCTTGAATGGTTTCTTCCCTTTCCGGTGTCCTCAGGGATGGGGATCGAATTCTCGTTTCGTGAGATATCAGGCACGGGATGGTGGTATGCAACGATCGATGCAAGTGATCAGAGGGGCTGGTATGAGGGACGGGTACGGATAGACCCAACGGCGGGGACGTTGGAATACTTCGACGACACGGGGAACTGGGCACCACTGACAGCAGGCGCAGAGTACCGGTTGAGGATAGGGGGCTGGCACACCTTGAAGCTGGTGACCATGTTCGATCTGGGTCGCTACAACAGAGTGATCGTGGATGACATCGTGTACGACATGGGCGCGTTGCCTCTATATACTGCTGGAGCCGCTGGCCCAAAAGACCTACATGTGATAGTGGGAAAGCAATGTGCTCTGCTGACAGACACGTTCGGATACATGGATAGTGTGATCGTGACCCAGAACGAACCCTAGGAGGGTAAGATCCCCATGCGCGACAAGCTCATCGACCTGTTCAAGACCTCTGCCCTCATCCAGGGCCTCATGGCCCTTGCGGGCTTCGGCGTCATATGCTATCTTGCCATCATCGGCCGCCCCATCCCCGAGATCCTTGCCGCCCTCGTCGGCACCATCGTCGGATACTACTTCGGCACCAAGACCAAACAGTCCACCTGAGGTCGCAGATCTTGCGAAGCAAGG
>JAUVZB010000053.1 GCA_030602785.1 Dehalococcoidia bacterium | reverse complement strand
GACTGGCGCCGGGGAGAGGGGATCGTAATCTACGCGACAGGCTCTTACGCCTAAGGGGCACGTCTGATTCCCCTCTCCCGCGACATCGCTGGGACACTGTACATCAAGATACAAGGGGCAGGCTCCCATGCCTGCCCGTGGTGATGCCGCGGTGTTCTGTTGTAGGGGCCACACATGTGTCACCCGTCGGGCTGGATTAGTTCGGGCACGGATTCCCGCCGACCCATCTTCTTGTCACACACGCCATCTATCTGTAGGGGAGGGGCATGCCCCTCCCCTTGCCTCGTCGTCACACAACACCGCAAAGCCCGGCACAGCCCTGAATGGCACACCACCCCACTGCCCCACAGACCAAGGGCACGTGCAACGTGCCCCCACATTCGAAACCACCTTTCGCCCGCGGGCGACCATGGGTGATTGCCGCGACCTTCATTAGCCCCCGAGCCGTTCGCGAACGACCCCTCATCACGAACCACGCCCCTGCCCCCGCCACGACGGGCGGACCACGGAGGTCCGCCCCTACATCACGTGCCGTGTTCATCCTGTCTGTGACCACAACCATGACCAATGCACCAACCTACGGGCGAGGCATGCCGTCGCCCCTTGGATACACCACACCTCTCCTCTCATGGGCAGGCATGGGAGCCTGCCCCTACATCACGTGCCGTGTTCATCCTCTCTGTGACCACAACCGTGACCAATGCACCAACCTACGGGCGAGGCATGCCGTCGCCCCTACGGATACACCACACCTCTCCTCTCATGGGCAGGCATGGGAGCCTGCCCCTACATTTGAAACCCCTCACTGGCCCTACCGCATACGGACAGGCACGGGGGGGTTCTAACGAAAAAGGAGGAGGGGGCCTTGCGGCCCCCTCCGGGTCTTCAGGGAAACAGGGTGCCGAGGAGCCTGTCGGAGAAACAGGCTCCTCGGCATCGGTACGAAGGGAGCAGATCGGCCACGGGGCGCAGGAGAACTGAATGCGTACCCTCGGCCTTCGTGAAGTGGTGCACCAACCCTGCCCTACTCTGTGTAGCCTCACCATCAGTGTGGTTATTCCGACAGGCTCCTAGTAGAGGTGTCATTGTCGACCCCGGCGCGTGGGGTTGCTCCCGCCGGTGTATCGGGTGGTGGGAGAGGGCTGAGCACGCGGAGGTCCCGTTTCGTCGCGCGGCATTTCTATGCCGCTGACAGGCGAGAACCGATGGAGGCACTGAAGGGATGACGGTGCTGCACCGCCTGCTACTGCTGGCTCTGGCCGGCGGACTCGGCGCGATGGCGCGCTACGGACTGTCGGGACTCGTCCAGCGCTACAGCGGGACGACGTTTCCGTGGGGAACGCTCGCAGTCAACATCCTTGGCTGCTTCGTCTTTGGCGTTATCTGGGCCGTGGCGACCGAGCGCATGGCCATGAGCCCCGAGGTCCGCACAATCATCCTCGTTGGTTTCCTGGGAAGCTTCACCACCTTCGCCACCTTCATGTCCGAGAGCTATCGGCTGCTCGCCGATGCCCAGTGGCTGCCCGCAATCGGCAACATCCTCATCACGAACATCACCGGCCTGGGGGTCTTCATCCTCGGGCTTGCTGTTGGCAGAGTAGTCTGAACCCCGGTTATGGGAGGGACGACATGAAACTGCCGTACGAATCGCAGCTTCTGCGTATCTTTGTCGGCGAGAGCGACCACTACCACGGCCATCCGCTCTACGAGGTCATCGTCCAGAAGGCCCGGGAGAGGGGTATGGCTGGGGCGACCGTCCTCCACGGGATGATGGGCTTCGGCGCGCACAGTCGGATGCACACGCAGAAGATACTGCGCCTCTCGGAAGACTTGCCGGTTGTCATCGAGATAGTGGACAAGCCGGAACGCATCGAGGCCTTCCTGCCGGAGTTGGACGAGATGATAACCGAGGGCCTGGTGACGATCGAGAATGTGAAGGTCATTGCCTATAGGCACAACGGTACGGCGGGCGACTCGCCAACCGCGCGGCCGTGAGGAACGTGCCTCTTCCCATGCCCCTGGAGCAACTCCCGGGAGCACGCAGGATCCTCGCCACGAGACTCAAGCGGGAGCCTGGTCCGGTTCGACTCTGAGGCGTAATGCGACGTCGCGTCCGATGGCCCTGACGGCGCCTTCCACTTCCAGGGTAACCGTGCCATCGAACTCAGCGATGTCGAGCACCCGTATGGTTGCGCCCGGGACTATGCCTCTGTGAGTGAGGAATTGGACGCAGTCCGCGTCGTCCTCCCTGAGAACGCGGACGATCCTGGCAGTATGCCCGTCCTGCATCTCGCTGAGGCTGCGGCCCCTCTCCTCAGGCCACTCGCCGTCGGCCGAAGGTATCGGAGCGCCGTGCGGGCAGGTTCCGGGGTGTCCCAGGAACTCGGCCATCTTCTCGATCACGGCATCCGACGTGGCGTGTTCGAGCTCGCAGGCGGGTGGGTACACCTCTTCCCATCCGAAACCCAGACACCGGTTGAGGAAGACCTCCCACAGGCGGTGGCGGCGGACGAGGCTCGCAAACAGTCGCTTGCCCTTGTCTGTGAGGCTTGCGCCGCTGTAGGGCGCGTAACTCACAAGTCCGTTGTTGGAGAGTCGGGCGAGCATCTCGCTTACGGAGGGCATCGAAAGCCCCATGCTCTGGGCGATGGCTGCCGTGCCGACAGGCGTGGCGAGTTCTTCGAGTGCGCCTATCGCCTCCACGTAATGCTCTTCTGTGGGGCTTCCCCTGCCGCGGGGAGCCTTCGCGTTTGCCTGTGTCATGGTTCCCCGGGAGGATTACGGTCCTTGTATCGAATTAGGATAGCCAAACTTTTTTCTTCGGGACACTTGACATCATGGCACTTCGTCTCTATACTGTCAAGAATGTTAGGCTTGCCTAATAGTCTCAGCTATCAGGCCCGAGTACTGGTGGGCTGGGGAGTTCGCGTGGCCGCCTGCTGAAGTGAGAGGACTATGAAAGGGGGACGAGAGATGGCGATGAAGACATCTGCCTTTGGGAAAGGAATGAGCGCCGCTGTTCTGGCGCTGTTGCTTCTGTCAGCGTTGGCGCTGGTTCCGGTGAACCCTGTGTACGCGCATGCCCCGGCGGGAGCGGGAGAAATCGACGAGGTTGAGATAGCGCCCATCCGGATGCAGGATGCCGATGGTGTGCTGTTGGAGGCAACTCTCGACGACGTGGTCGAGCTGCATGGTCACCTGTGCATTTGCGGAGTCGCCAGCTACCGCGTGCTCCTGGTCGCGATTGACGCGCTCTACGCCGAGGATGAAATCCCGACCCGGGGAGAACTGGAGGTCGTCTATCACCACCCGGGCAAGGCGCACAAGCAGGTGTTCGAGCATGTCCTGACGGCGGAGTGTGTTACGTATGAGAAGCTGGGCAATCCTCAGCACTTGACTGCGGACCACTTCGTGTATGCGTTCACACGAACCGATACCGGCGAGACGTTCGAAACGCGGGCGAGGGAAGGCGTCGTGCCCGAGACTTTCGGCGACCTGCGCTACAGGGTCAAGGGCTTCGAGAAGGAGTGGCACAGTGAAGAGCCGACAGAGGCTGAGAAAGAGGAGTACGCCGATGTATGGACAGGGGTCCTGAACAACTTCCTGACGCTGCCCGTGTGGGAACTGTACGAAGGGGTGGAGGCGCCGGAGGAGTCGGCTCCCTTTGGAGCGCTTGCCTTCAGCGGAGCAGTCATTGTGCTGCTGGGGGGTGGGTTCGTCTACTCCGCGCAATCCAGGGGAGGCGGGAGAAACTGATCAATGATGAAATCGAGTGCCACTGTACGAGGGAGGAAACGCATGTCAGTGAAGTTGCTTAGCGAATTGAAAACCGGTGAGAAGGGCACAATCGTCCGTGTGGAAGGCAAGGGCAGCATGCACCGGCGCATCCTTGACATGGGCGCTGTCGCAGGCACCGTGGTCGAGGTGCGCGGCGTCGCGCCGCTTGGAGACCCCATGGAAGTGAGTCTGAAGGGCTACAACCTTTCCCTTCGGAAAGAGGAGGCGGCGGGCATCAAGGTAGAGGTGGCGTGAATGGCAGAGTGGGGCATGCCGCTGTCGATGGCCGGATCGGGCAGCGAGGTTGTTGTCACTGGTGTTGCAGGGGGGTGGCGACTGCGGGGGAGGCTGGCTGACATGGGTCTCGTTCCCGGCGTCCGTGTGCGGGTGCTACACGGCGGGCCCGGCGGTCCAATGATGATTGAGTTGCGGGGAAGCAGATTGGGACTGGGTCGGGGCGTCACCCACAGAATTCTCGTGAAGGAGGAACAGAGGTGAAAGGCAGAGAAGTTGTAGTTGGACTGGCCGGGAACCCGAACTCGGGCAAGACGACGGTCTTCAACAATCTCACCGGAGCACGCCAGCATGTAGGGAACTGGCCTGGGGTGACGGTGGAGAAGAAGGAAGGCGTCTGTGGCAAGGGTGGGCGGAGCATCAGGGTTGTCGACCTGCCGGGCACGTACAGCCTGACGGCGTACTCCCCCGACGAGGTGGTTGCGAGGAACTTCATCATCGATGAGAAACCGGACGTAGTTGTGGATGTGGTTGATGCGTCCAACTTGGAGCGCAATCTGTACCTCGCTATCCAGATAATGGAGATGGGAGTGCCGCTGGTTATCGCCCTTAATATGATGGACCAGGCGGAATCGAGGGAACACCGCATCGACGTGGCTGCGCTGTCGCGTGAGATAGGTGTTCCTGTCGTGCCGATGGTTGCGAATCGCAACAAGGGTACTGATGAAGTGGTGGATATGGTTATCGCGGTGGCGGATGGAAAGGTCGAGGCGAAGAGCGTGCGAATCAGCTACGGACGGGAGATTGAGAAGGAGATAGACAAGCTTGAGGGTCTGATAGCGGACACGCCTCTGGCAAGAGGCCATCCGCCGCGATGGCTGGCAGTGAAGCTGCTGGAGGGTGATGAGGAAGTGGGCAAGAGATTCGAGGAGGTGCAGAGTGGCTAGTGTCAATGTTCTCAATGCCAGAGATGAGAGCCTCGGGCATCTCAGGAGCATGTATGGCGACGACGCCGAGACCGTGATTGCGGATGCCCGCTACGGCTTCATCAGCGGGCTGCTCAAGGACGTGTTGAAGAAGCCGCCGATCGAGCGCAGGACCGCCTCAGACAAGATAGACAAGGTCGTCGTCAACCGGTGGCTTGGCATTCCCCTTTTCCTCGGAGTCATGTACGCGGCGTTCCAGTTCGTGTTCGCGTGTTCGCCGCCCTTGATGGACCTGCTCGACGGTGCGTTTGGCTGGTTGGGGGAGCAGGCAGGAGGTGTTTCTCCTGCGTGGCTGGGCTCCCTGCTTGCGGATGGGGTAGTGGGGGGTGTGGGGTCCGTGCTCATCTTCATCCCACCCATATTCCTCCTGTTCATTGCCATCGCCATTCTGGAGGACTGCGGCTACCTGGCTCGCGCTGCCTTCGTGATGGACCGGGCCATGCACAGTGTAGGGCTTCACGGACGCTCCTTCATCCCCATGATTCTCGGCTTCGGCTGCAACATACCGGGCATCATGGCGTGCCGGACTATCGAGAACCCCCGGGATAGACTTACTACCATCCTCATCAATCCGTTCATGTCCTGTGGCGCCCGGCTGCCCGTCTTCGTGCTGCTGGCCGCTGCGTTCTTCCCTGCGCGCCAGGGGTTGGTGGTCTTCTCCCTGTACATCATCGGTATCGTCGTCGCCATAGTCATGGCGCTCGTCTTCCGCAGAAGCTTCCTCAAGGGGCCCAGCGGGCACTTCGTCATGGAACTGCCGCCGTATCGGATGCCGACAGTCAAGGGAGTATTTGTGCACATGTGGGAGAGGGGCAGACTCTTCCTGATTAAGGCAGGCACCATCATCTTCGGTGCGGTGGTGGTTATCTGGTTTCTGAGTAGCATGCCGTGGGGTGTCGAGTACGCGAGCGCGGGTAGCTGGATGGGACAGATAGGGCAGGCTATCGCGCCGATATTCGCCCCTGCCGGCTTCGGACAGTGGCAGGTAGCCGTGGCGCTCGTTTTCGGCCTGCTCGCGAAAGAAGTCGTGGTGGGCGCACTGGGCGCCGTATTCGCGGTGGAAGAAGGCGTGCTCGGTGGAGTTATCGCTTCCCAGTTGGGCTGGAGTCCGCTCGTGGCGTTCTCTTTCATGCTCTTCGTTCTGCTGTACTTCCCGTGCGTTGCCGCAATAGGCGCCGTTCGTGGTGAGGCGGGGTGGAAATGGGCAGGGTTCTCCGCGCTGTATACAACGGCGATAGCGTGGATAGTGGCGGTTCTGGTATTCCAGGTCGGGAGCCTCCTCCTGTAGCAGTGGTGTGGGGGGCGGGGGCTTCCCCCGCCCCCAGCATCCCATTCGAGTGAGATGCAATGCTTGGAAGAATCCTCAGGGAAATGAACAACTCCCCCGGGCCGCTCACGGTCCTCGAAATCAGCCGGCGGCTGGGGATAGACCTCAGCGCGCTGGAAGGGATGCTCGAGACTCTCGTGCGGCTGGGCAAGCTGGAAGAGGTGTCGGCGGCGCGCTCCGGTGATTGCAGGGGTTGTTCCGGTTGTGCGTGGCGTGACTCATGCGGTGGTGCTGGAGTTGGGGTGGGGGCCAGGTCGTTCGTTCGAGTGCTCGGTCGGGATGGCACGTTGCAGGACGCGTTGTCCTGAGTCCACTCGATTGACTTCGGACAAGAGACTCCATTGGTTTGGGAACCGGTACGCGTGTGCCTGTTCCGAAGGGAAAGCAATGAGACAACAAAGAAAGGTGGGCCTCAGACGACTACTTGAGATAGCTGGAAGGAAAAGGGCGTATGTGTTCGCCTCGATGGTGCTATCGGTGGCCGCGACCATTGCGCAGATTGCTCCATTCGTCGCCAGCTACCTGCTGATTGCGGAGCTGGCGCGGCATGTCTCGGATCTCAGCGGTGTCGACACCGGGTACGTGTGGAATCTGGCGTTCTTCAGTCTGGGCGCCATCGGCGTCTACGGCGTTCTCACCTATGCGTCGCTCATGTTGTCTCACGTGGCGGCTTTCAACATCCTGCATGAGATACGTGTCGCGATGGCGGACAAGCTGGCCCGGCTGCCGATGGGGTACTTCACCTCCCGATCCTCGGGAGCGATAAAGAAGGTGCTCGCGGAAGACGTCGAGCGGGTGGAGCTCTTCGTGGCGCACCACATCCCGGACCTGACCAGTGCCGTTGTGTTCCCGCTCCTGACAGGGGCGTACCTCCTGATGATGGACTGGAGGCTTGCAGTCGCGGCCTTTGTTCCGGTCCCGCTGGCGTTGGCTCTTCAAGCCCGCATGTTCCGTTCGCCAGACGCGGGTGGCACCATACAGGACTACTACACTGCAATGGAGCGCATGAATGGCTCCATCGTGGAGTACGTCCGCGGCATGCCTGTCGTGAAGGTGTTCAGCCAGACCGTGGATGAGTTCCAGCGTCTGAAGGATGACATCTACAGGTACAGGGACCTCGCGAAGAAGGTCACCAGTCACTACTCCGTGCTGTTTCCAGGTTATCAGGTGCTTATCTCGTCTTCGCTTCTTGCGATTCTGCCGGTATCGGTCTACCTGCTGACCCGGACGTCATCGTATGAATCATTCGTGTCTGTCGTCTTTCTGTTTCTCATCCTCGCGGGCGGGATGTACTTCCCATTGTTCAAGCTCATGTGGATGGGAGGCCTCGTCAACCAGATTTCGGAAGGGGTGAGGAGAATCGACGAAATCCTCTTCATACCGGAGACTCCGGAACCCCTGAAGCCTGAAGTGCCGGACGATGCCTCGATCGAGTTCAGAAAGGTGAGTTTCTCGTATGGTGAAGCACCCGTGCTGAGTGATGTGTCGTTCAGAGCCGAGCCCGGAACAGTGACTGCGCTGGTTGGCCGGTCCGGTGCCGGGAAATCGACCATAGCCCACCTTCTCCCCCGCTTCTGGGACGTCGATGAGGGAGAGATACTCATGGGTGGTGTCGACATCCGGAAGATGAGGACCGAGGCGCTCATGGACCATGTGTCCTTCGTGTTCCAGGATGGCTTTCTCTTCTTTGACACCATCGAAGAGAACATCCGGATGGGGAACGGGGCCGCATCCATGGAGGACGTGATTCACGCCGCAAGAGCGGCTCAATGCCATGAATTCATTGAACGGCTTTCTTCGGGGTACATGACTCTGGTGGGTGAGGGGGGCACGTATCTGTCCGGGGGCGAACGGCAACGCGTCGCCCTGGCTCGAGCGATTTTGAAAGACTCGCCTGTCGTGGTGCTGGACGAAGCAACGGCCTACGCAGACCCTGAGAACGAGGGAAAGATGCTTGCCGCATTCTCGGAGTTGATTCGAAGCAAGACAGTATTGGTGATTGCGCATCGTCTTTCCACTGTGACGGACGCGGACCAGATTCTGGTTGTTGACAGGGGCGCAATAGTCGAACGGGGCACGCACGAGGCTCTTCTTGCTGGCGGGGGGCGGTATCGGAGGATGTGGGAGGCCCATAACCGTTCGGCGGAATGGACACTCGATATCGGAGAAGGAGTGCAGGCGTGAACATCCTGAGAATCCTTAACATCGCCACTCTTGGAAATCCTTCGAGAACGAGGAAAATGATCCTCCTCACGATACTCGAGTACGCGTTTCGCGGGGCGCCGTACGGCATTCTGATTCTCGCCATATGGGAGTTCTTTCTGCCACTGCAGCACCCGGGTACCGAACTCGACGTTGGCCGGATGATGGTCCTTATCCTGGCGCTTGGAGTGAGTCTGGTTCTGCTCTTTTTCGTCACCCGTGCCTCGTTTCTGTCGACATACCTTGACAGCTACGACATCGGCGCCGATGGCAGGATTGCCATGGCGGAGCATATTCGACGCCTCCCCATGGGCTTCTTCAACTCACGCGACCCGGGGGACATAACCGCATATCTGCTGAACGACTACTCGAACATCGAGTTCATGCTGAGTCATCTTGTGTCGCAGCTTGTCGGCTCCATCTGTCTCTCCGGGGTCATCGTGCTTGCACTGCTCTTCGTTGATTGGCGCATGGCGCTGGCGGCTGCGGCAGTCATTCCCCTGGCGATTCCTGCGGCCTCCGTTTCAGGAAGAATCATCACCCACTTCGGGAAGAAGCATCAGAAAACAAAGGTTGCCGTCGGCTCGCGGATGATCGAGTATCTCGCGGGGATCAAGGTCGTCAAGGCCTTCAACCTGCAGGGCGTGCGCTTTCGCCGCATGAAGTCGTCTTTCGAGCAACTCAGGTCCGAGAGCATCAAGCTGGAGGCGGTGGCTGGTCCGACCATCATTCTTGCGGCCTTCATACTCCACGCCGGATTGCCCCTTGTGATGCTTCTCGGCTTGCACCGTCTTCTCGGCGGCGCGCTGACCATACCGGTCTACATTGCGTTCATCATCCTCGCCACCCGCATCTACGAGCCGCTCATCTCGGCCGTCATGATGTTGGGAGAGATGCACTACTTCCAACTTGGAGCACGGCGCATCGAAGACCTGAGGAGCATGAGTCCTCTGGAGGAACCGGCCGCACCTGCTGAGATACCGTCCTTCGATATCGAGTTGCGGCACGTTTCTTTTCGGTACAACGAAGTGGATGTGCTTCAGGACGTGAGCTTCGCGATTCCTGAGCGATCCTTCACGGCTCTCGTCGGGCCTTCGGGGTCAGGAAAGACCACGATTACGCGGCTTGTAGCCCGTTTCTGGGAGGTGGATGCCGGGAGTATTCTCATCGGAGGCAAAGACCTGCGCGACATAGGCACCGAGCGTCTGGTGGAGGGCGTCAGCATGGTGTTCCAGGATGTCTATCTGTTCAAAGATACCATCATCAACAACATCCGTGTCGGAAGGAGGGATGCCGACCTCGATGAAGTCATGGAAGCGGCGATGAAGGCCCGGTGCCACGAGTTCATTGCGTCGCTTCCCGACGGGTACGACACCATGGTGGGCGAAGGGGGGTCTACACTCTCCGCGGGTGAGAAGCAACGCATCTCTATCGCTCGGGCTATCCTCAAGAATGCGCCCATCGTCATGCTTGATGAGGCTACGGCGTCTCTGGATCCCGAGAACGCGATGCACGTACAGGATGCGATACAGAGGCTTACCCGGGAGAAGACGGTCCTTGTCATTGCGCACCAGTTGAATACCATCATGCGGGCGGACCAGATAGTTGTGCTGAACAACGGCAAGGTTGAGGAACTGGGGAGGCACGGGGACCTGCTCCAGGCGGGCGGCCTGTACGCCAGGATGTGGGAGGAGCAGAAGAGAGCAAGAGGATGGAAACTCGGAGGTCGTGCGTGGGCCCCGGCCGAAGAGGGGGTGTGAATGGCACGCGGTTCAAGTGTCGGCGCAAGGAAGGAACGCCACTGGAGCCGCTTCGCGGATGAGTACCGGCAGAAGGGGCTGTATGTCGTGGGTGCGGAGACGGTGCAGGCGATGGTGGAGGTGCTGTCGGCGGAACGCGAGTTGGGCGATGTGCTCGAGTTTGGCTGCGGGCCGGGGCACTTCTCAGTGCTGCTGGCGGCAAGAGCAAGCAGCCTCACGTGCACCGACCTCTCGGACGAAATGCTGGCCGCTGCGCGGCAGCACCTGGGCAGCTTCCCCAACGTGACGGTGCAGAAGGCCGATTGCATGGACTGCGGGTTCGCCCCGGAGTGTTTCGACACGGTTGTCGTGGTCAATGTCATCCATGTGGTGGAGCAACCCTCCCTCGCCATTGCGGAGAGCTACCGCGTCCTGCGGCCGGGAGGCCGGCTGATAGCCATGGACGTGACGTCCGTTGGCATGAGTTGGCTTGAGCGTTCGAAGCTGGGGCTCAGGTACTTGAGGACGCTTGGTGCGCCGCCGAAGCACGGTGATAGCAGTCTGAGTCCGCAGCGGCTTTGTGAGTGGGTGGAATCTGTGGGGTTCAGAGTGGACCGTGCCGAGATGCTGGACAGCCCTACCGGGTGCGTTTATCTCACTGCTACAAGAAGCGGCTCTCCAGCGTAGACTCCGCTGCCGGAAGAGGTGGAGTCCGGGAGTCCAGCCCATTCGGTAGCAGCGTTGAGGGCGAACAGCATGTTCACTTCCTGGAGTTGGAAACGGGCATGGCCTATCTCCGGCCGGGGAGCCCGATGGCCAGGAGGGCGACCACGCCATCATCGAATGAGAGCACGGGGCTTCGTGGTAGAATCGTCTGAGCTTATCCCAGGAGGTTGAAGTGGACGTGCGCAAACGTGCTCAGTCGATTGCCGAAGAACTGGCGGCCGACCCTGTGCTTGGTGACTACCTTGACGTGGAGTCGGACCTCGAGATACCTGCTCCCGTGCGTGGCGGCGGCCACATCCGGCTGATCATTCTCGGTCAGGATCCCACTGTGGGGACGCGTCGGCGCCGGCGTGAGATAAGGACGGTGCTGGACATGAGGAACAGGGAGGGTCCACTGCGGACCTACCTCTCGTTTCTATCTGCCTCGCTGGGACTGGTCATGGAGGAGAACACGTATGTGACCAACCTTGTGAAGGGCTTCTTCAGTGTGCCTCCGGCCCAGCTCAGGGATGTTGACCTTATCGCCCTCTCCGCACCCCACTGGCTTCCGCTGGTGAAGGAGGAGCTGGCGGAGTTCCCCGGCGTGTCGGTGCTCACGCTCGGGCAGCCTGTGCTGTCCGCGCTCATCAATCCGGGCGTCAGACCGCAGGTGCGCGACTACTGGGGCTACACTCCTGAGTGGGAACGCGGGCGCAAGGGCGAGTTCGGCGTCGTGGAGCCGGAGGATAACGTCCTTGGCCGCGTGCTGATTCCCTTTCCGCACATCAATACGGCGCGGAAGCACCGCTTCTACCTTGCCCGCTGGGACAAGTACGTCTCCTTCGCGAAGGAGTGGGTCTGAGCGGGCTCACGCACACTGTATGTGTCATACTCCAGTGACATGTGCCGCAACAGGCAGAGGCACACGCAATCGCACCTGACGCTCTGTTGAGAGGAGATGACCAGGATGGACCGATTCTTCGTACCGGCTCGGGAACCTGAGGACTGGACGCAATCCCGGACGAACACGGAGCGAAAGGAAGGTTCTCCTGCGGACTCGCTCGCTCGTGCGTGGCTGAGAGCAGGCGGATTCCCTCCCGCAGTGCAACGGGTCCTGGACGCCTCGGGAGAGGACGCTCTGCAGGGACTGGAGATGCTGGCGGCCTTCCCTGAGTACGAGTTGCCGCTGTTGGGGGATGACGGCCCGTCCACAAGTGACCTCTTCGTGCTCGCGAAGGGCAGGCGTGGGCTGGTGTCCGTGATGGTGGAAGGGACTGCAACGGGGGCGTTTGGCCCCATGGTGTGTGAATGGCTCGTTGAGGGCGCCAGGACGAAGATGCGGCTGCTGTCTTACCTGTGCGAAGTCCTTGGCGCGGACATCGGGGAGATACAATCGGCGCGCTACCGCCTGTTCCTTCAGGCCGCCGGCGCGCTTGTCGTTGCGGAGAGATTCGAGGCGCCGACTGCGTTGATGGTCGTGCACTCCTTTGCGGGGACGGACGAAGGCTTTCGGGACTACTCTCTGTTCTGCCGACTCTTCAGCACGGCCGCCGTGGCCGATGGCGTTGTCGAGGCGCACCGCACCCAGATACGCAGGCTGTTCTTCTCGTGGGTTCGGGACGCGGGCCAGGACTGACACCCGACTCCTCACCGGTGTGTGGCGCGGCGGGAGCCCATGCTAGACTTGCGCAACTTGCGCCTGGCGCCCTGCTGATGGGTTCTCTCAGGCGACTGTGGAGGTGCAATGTCCAAGCCGAGGTTCCTATACCAGTTGCAGATCCGGTGTGCCCCTGAACTCGAGGACGAGTTCAACAAGTGGTACAACGAGGTGCACATGCCTCTTGTCATGAAGGGCGGCATGCTCAAGGCCGCAACCCGCTACACGCTGACGGACGCGACGGTGTCCGACCTCCCCAGGTACACGACCATCTGCGAGTTCGAAGACCGTGCGACGTTCGAGAAGTGGCTTGCGAGCGACGTACTTGCGGCCGCGCGCGCGAACACGGCCGAGGTCATGGGCGGCAAAGACGTCGTCTGGACCAGCAGGGCGTTCTACGAGCCGATGGTGAGCTTCGGCGACTGACGGCTGCGGCTTCTGGATACCTGCGATTGAGCGCAAGGAGCTCACGTGCCCGCAGTCGCGTGTGCGTTACTGACAATTCCGTCGTCCGGCTTCCCTGACAAACGCCGGGGCGCGAGCCCGAGGAAGTCTGATGGAAGGCAACCCGTATCTGTGGATAGTGTTCATGCGCTTTCCCGCCGAACTTGAGGACGAGTTCAATGAGTGGTACGACTAAGTGCACGTTCCGCTGGTAGCCAAAGGGGGACACTTCTCGTCCATTACGCGCTACAGGCTCACCGACGCGTTCCCGTCCGACCTGTCGAAGTACATCGCCGTCGTCGAGTTCCGTGATGAGGAAACGTTCCGCCAGTGGCTCGTGAGCGATGCCCGTGCTGAGGGGGTGGAAGACATGGCGGCCACGTGGGAGGGCAAGGACATGGAGTTCATGCCGAAGGCGTTCTACGAGCCGTACAAGTCCTACCCTGTGTAGTCCTCGCCGGTGAGACGCGCTGCGAGGCGATACAGCCGCCGCACCGCAAGTGACAGCGTGCAGGTCGGTGGGTGATATGCGGTGTGTGGTGGCGCCGCCGGTCTAGTTGCTGTTGGCCGAGGAACCGGCCCGTGCCTTCGCATTGACGAAGTCGTCCCGGGACAGCTCCATCACCCACATGTCGGCGAAGGTCTCGTCGGGCATCTCAAAGGCCTCTTTGAGCAGTTCTGCCTTCTTGAAGCCGACCTTCTCGTAGGAGCGGATGGCAGGCTCGTTGCCCGGGAAAACAGTGAGCACGAGCACGGACAACTCCAACTCGTCGAACGCGTATTCGGCAGCCTGTCGGAGTGCTATTGTACCGAGCCCGCGGCCGCGGTAGTCCTTGTCCATGATGGCAAGGCCAATCTCGGCGCCGGTACCACCTTCTCTCACGCCCTTGAGAGATAGATAGCCGATGGGTGTGCCGTCTGCTGTGCTGACTATGCTCAGGGCGACGGTGCGGCCGCCCATCAAGTAAGGCACGGTGATGTTCTCAACGTAGCGCAGGAATCGCTCCGCGTCGTCCGGGTCGAAAGGCTTCCAGCCCATCGTGTCGATGAGCACCGGGTCGGCGGAAAGCGACAGGTACCGCGAGACGTGGGAGTCTTCCAGCGGGGCTAACCGTACGGGAGGTTCGTCTTCCATAGACAGTAGTAATGTATCACAAGAACCCGAATGATGTGCAAACGCCCGCCGGGCAGGCCAGCGCCCTTCCCGTGGGAGCCCCGAGTCGTGGCTTCTGGGGAGGGGGGCTGTCGCGGCAGTTTTCCAATCGTTCCCACCCGTGCAGATGTCCCACATCTGACGTATCATTGGGCCACGGAGGTGGACGCCACATGGCTGACATAATGGTTGACTGTATCGGTCAGACCTGCCCGGTACCGCTTGTCGAGACACGCAAAGCCATTCGGAAGGCCTCCGAGGGGGACGTCATTCAGGTAACAGGGACACACCCCTCCTCCAAGAAGGAGATACCGATGGCCGCGGAGGCCATGGGCCTCGAGGTGCTCGATATCAAAGAAGACGGTGACCGCTGGACAATCCGCATCAAGAGGTGAGGCTGATGGCTGAGAAAGCGACCATAATCGTCCACAGCGGCGACTACGACAAGGTCTACAGCGCGCTCATCGTCGCCAATGGCGCGCTCGCCATGGGCATGGAAGCGTCCATGTTCTTCACGTTTTGGGGGCTCGAGCGACTCAAGAAGGGACAACTCGACAAAGGTCCGCTCTCGAAGATGCACATGCTCGGCCTTGGCAAGTGGATGGTCAAGCGGCGTATGAAGAAGGCGAACGTAGCCTCGCTGGACAGGCTTCTCAAGGACTTCGTTGAGTTGGGCGGCAGTCTGATGGCCTGCGACATGACGATGGACATAATGGGCATCAGGAAAGAAGATCTCAGGGAAGACCTCGTAAGCGACTACTGCGGCGTGGGCTCCTACATTCAGGAGGCGCGCGGGTCCACAATCACGCTCTTCATCTAGGAGCCTGTCCGAGTAATAGCTTTGGGCACGTATGGAAGGTATAATTGGGGCAAAGCTGAGAGAGGGGGAGACGCGTGAGCAAGACGTTCCGTCCATACGAGCCCGGGCAGATGTTTCTCATGCCGGCATTGCTGCAGGACTGGCTGCCGAAAGAGCATCTGGTCTACTTCGTATCCGACGTAGTGGACCATCTGGACCTGGT
>JAUVZB010000011.1 GCA_030602785.1 Dehalococcoidia bacterium | reverse complement strand
CTAGGAGCCTGTCGGAATAAACACACTGACGGTGAGGCTACACAGCGTAGGGCAGGGTTGGTGCGCGAAGCGCGAAATGTAGGGGCAGGCCTCTGCGCCTGCCCGTGGTGGGGGCGATGGATGCAGGTGGAGGTGTTGGTGCAGCCAACCGCCGACGGTGCGCAAACCCGTGGCGGGCGGACACAGAGGTCCGCCCCTACACCAGGGGACTCGACTGTGAATGCTGATAATGAGTGGCGTGTCGACAGCGCGACATGGCCGAGCTGCTCCCTTCGCACCAATACCAAGGGGGCTGTTTCTCCGACAGGCTCCTAGATTGACTCTGCTCGGGGCTCGCGACTGAGCCAGGGACGCTTGTCCGCACCCCAGACCCCGGAGATCGCGCTGACTATCCAGTCGAGCGGCAGGTCAGCCTCGTAACCGAACTTCTCCACGTACTCGATGTAGGGGTTGCCCGACGCATCGACCGGCGGGAGTATGGCTTCGTTCACACCGTCGAACTCGACTGTCCTGAGACCGTTCTTCTCGCACAGAGCCCGGTCAAACGTCGCCGCAACACTAACCCACCGCCCATCGAGAAGGAACTGGTTATAGCCATGCCGCGGGAACACATTCGTCCCGAGCTTCTCCACGAAACGCGCGGGTATACGATGGTTGCGTATGCTGGCAAAGGCAAGCCTCGTGGGTATGCCCGCTGCACGGCCGAGCGCCGCCAGTAACACCGCCTTCTGGACACAGTACCCCTTTTCCCTTTCGAGCACGGTACTCGCCACGAAGTCCTCCCGGAACATGGATATCATGTACACGTTGTACGGTATGGTGTCACGAACGAAGTAGAAGAGCTTCACGGCCTTCTCGGAGTCTGTAGAGCATCCTGCGGTGAGTTGCCCGGCAGTACGGACGATAGTCTCACTCTCCGAGTCAATCGTGTCCGTCGGGTTGAGATACACTGCGAGGTCTTCCATTCTCTCTCCTTTCGCTCCAAAGCCCGGGACAGCTCACACCGGCTCCATCCATGTGCGCTACCAACGCCGCGTATTGTCCTCAGCGCGCCGCAGCGTGCCCGGCCCCCCTCATGATTACAGGGCACAGGTAACGACCCGTCACGGACCCGCTGTTCTCCACAATCTCCTCCGGTTTCCCCGTCGCGATGACCCATCCCCCATCGTCGCCGGCACCCGGGCCAAGGTCAATAATCCAATCCGCATTCTTGAGCACATCGAGGTGATGCTCTATGACCAGCACCGTGTTGCCGTAATCGACGAGGCGCTGCAGCACACGCAGCAGGCACTCGATATCGGAGAAGGCCAGTCCGGTCGTAGGCTCGTCGAGGATATAGAAGGTGTTGCCCGTGGAGCGGCGAGAAAGCTCGGTCGCGAGCTTCACACGCTGCGCTTCACCGCCTGAGAGCGTGGGCGCCGGCTGGCCGAGGCAGACATAGCCAAGGCCAACGTCACGCAGGGTCTCAAGCCTCCTGCGAATAGACGGAATGTTCTGGAAGAACTCGACGGCCTCCTCCACTGTCATGTCGAGGACATCGGCGATCGTCTTCCCCTTGAATCTGATCTCGAGCGCCTCGCGGTTGTACCTGCGGCCACGGCAGACTTCGCAGGGGACAGCCACATCTGAGAGGAACTGCATCGGTATCTGGACAAACCCCGCTCCCTGGCAGGCCTCACATCTCCCTCCCTTGACATTGAACGAGAAGCGGCCCGGACCATATCCCCTCGCCCTTGCCTCCGGCACCTGCGCGAACAGCTCCCTTATGGGGGTGAAGGTGCCGGTGTACGTCACGGGGTTGCTGCGTGGAGTGCGGCCGATGGGCGACTGGTCGATGTTGACGACTTTGTCGATGTGCTCCAGTCCCGTTATGGCATCACAGTCTCCCGGTGCATCCTTCGCCCTGTAAAGGTCGCGCGCGAGCCGCTTGTACAGCACCTCGTTGATGAGCGAGCTTTTCCCGGAACCCGAGACTCCTGTCACGCACACGAAGCGCCCAAGCGGTATGTGAACGTTGACTTCCTTGAGGTTGTTCTCTCGCGCCCCCCTGATGACTATCTCTTTCCCATTGCCCATCCGCCTGGAGCAGGGCATCGGTATCCGCCGGGCTCCACTGAGATAGTTGCCCGTGGCCGAGGCGCCACAGGCCATGATGTCCTCGATGGTCCCCGTGGCGACCACCTCGCCACCCCACTTGCCCGCACCCGGCCCTATGTCGATGATGTGGTCGGCGGCTCGCATCATCGCCTCGTCGTGTTCCACGACAAGCACCGTGTTGTCGAGGTCCCGCAGGCGCTCCAGTGTCTTGATGAGGCGCGAGTCGTCCGCAGGGTGCAATCCCACGGTGGGCTCATCACACACGTACAGAACGCCCGTGAGCCCGCTCCCTATCTGGGTTGCGAGATGAATCCTCTGGGCCTCGCCTCCGCTCAGCGTAGACGATGCCCGGTCTATCGTGATGTAGCTGAGGCCGATGTCGCGCAGGAAGCTCAGCCTGCTGCATATCTCCTTCAGTATCTGTCGCGCTATCACTTCCTCTCTCTCCGAGAGGCTCTCAGGCAGCTGCTCTGCCCACCGGAGGGCCGAGGAGATGGACAACTCTGACACGTCCATGATGTTCAGGTTGTCTATCTTCACCGCCAGAACCTCCGGCTTGAGGCGTTTGCCCTTACAGGCTCCGCAGGGGTGCGACGATGTGTAGCGGCTGATCTCGGCCCGTGCCGCATCGGAATCAGTCTCGCGAAAGCGTCGCTCGAGATTCGGAATCACTCCCTCGAAGCGAGTGTAGCGCTGGACGAAGCCGTTTCTGCCATCATACGTTGCCAGGATGGGGCCCCGATTGTCCCCGTACAGTATGGTGTCCACCTGGTCTTCAGTGAGTTCGCGCACCGGCGTCGAGAGGGAGAATCCGCCTCTGTCCGCTATGGCCTCCAGCATACTCGAGTACCAGGATGACATGGCTCCGCTTCGCGACCACGGAAAGACAGCCCCTTCCGTGACACTCAGACTGCGATCCGGCATAACGAGCTGCGGGTCAATCTCCCACTTCACTCCCAGGCCGGTGCACAAAGGGCAGGCGCCATGAGGGCTGTTGAAGCTGAACGTACGCGGCTCAATCTCGCCGATGCTGATGCCACAGTAGACACACGCGAAGTGCTCGGAGAACAGCATCTCATCGCCGTCAATGACCTTGACGACAACGACGCCGGAGCCGAGCTTCAACGCAGTCTCAACGGACTCCGCAAGCCTGGTGCCGCCTTCACCGGAGTCCACAACGAGACGATCAACGACCGCCTCGATGGAGTGTTTGCGGTTCTTGTCAAGTTGGAACTCGTCCGACAGGTCATGCACGTCCCCTTCCACCCTGACTCGAACGAAGCCGGCCCTGCGCAGGTCCTGGAACACCTGCTGGTGCTCCCCCTTCCTGTCCTTCACAAGTGGAGCCAGCAGCACTATCCTGCTGCCCTGAGGCAATTCGAGAGTGGCGTCAACTATCTGTTGCACGGTCTGGCGCTGTATCTCGCGCCCGCAGTTCGGGCAATGTGGATGCCCGATGCGGGCGAACAGGAGCCGCAGGTAATCATAGACTTCAGTGACCGTCCCGACCGTGGAGCGAGGGTTATGGCCGGGGCCCTTCTGATCGATTGAGATAGCGGGGCTCAGCCCTTCGATGTAGTCCACGTCGGGTTTGCGCATCTGGCCGAGGAACTGACGTGCGTAGGCAGAAAGCGATTCGACGTAGCGGCGCTGCCCTTCAGCGTATATCGTGTCGAATGCGAGCGAACTCTTCCCGGAGCCCGAGACGCCGGTGATTACTACGAGCTTGCCGCGCGGGATGACTACATCTATGTTCTTGAGGTTGTGCTCGCGGGCGCCCCTCACGACGATTGTGGTGGCCATGACCTTGCAGATTGTAGCATCGGGCCGAACGGGCCAACAAAGCGCTGCGGAACTTCGCGTGGACGCAAACGACAGGCGGACCCCCTGAAAAGAGGGGCCGCCTGTGGAAGTCCCGTGTTGTTCCGTACTAGAGGATACCGGTGAAGTTGACGAGCACAGGTGCAAGCATCAGCGAAATCACCGACATCAGCTTCAGCATGATGTTCAGAGATGGGCCGGCGGTGTCTTTCATGGGGTCCCCGGCGGTGTCACCAACGACGCCCGCCTTGTGGGCCTCCGAGCCCTTGCCGCCAAACTCGCCTGACTCAATCAGTTTCTTGGCATTGTCCCACGCCCCACCTGCGTTGTTCAGGACTATGGCAAAGACAAAGCCGGTCACGACCGCACCAATCAGGAAGCCGGCAAGCGCGAACTTGCCGAGCACGACGCCGACAATCACAGGCGCGAGGATAGTCATGATAGACGGGACCATCATCTCCCTGAGAGCCGTCCCTGTGCAGATGTCAACCACCTTGCCGTAGAGCGGCTTGGAAGTTCCCTCCATGATGCCCGGAATCTCGTGCCACTGCCTGCGCACCTCCACGATAATGGCCTCGGTCGCAATGCCGACTGACTTCATCGTCATCGCACAGAATACAGGCGGCATCATTGCGCCAAGCAACAAGCCGACGAGAATCGGTGCGCTCAGCAGGCTGAACGCCTCAGGATCCGTGACCGACATGGTTCCGCCTGACAGACTCACAATTCCCGTCACAATGGCGAAGGACAGGATGAGGCCGAGGGAGTTGAGGGTCGCAGCCCCGATTGCGAAGCCTTTGCCCGTCGCCGCCGTCGTATTTCCGAGGGAGTCAAGGGCGTCGGTGCGCTCGCGCACCTCGTCTGGAAGGCCTGTCATCGTGGTGATGCCCCCAGCGTTGTCCGCCACCGGACCGTAGGCGTCCGTCGCAAGGGTCACGCCCAGGGTGGACAGCATACCTGCCGCCGCAAGCGCGACTCCGTAGAAACTGCCGAATTGGAACGCGGCAAATATGGCGCCCGCGATGAGGAGCACTGCGGGCCAGGCGCTCATCATTCCCACGGCGAACCCCTGGATAATCGTGGCGCCCGCGCCCGATGTAGAGGCCTGGGCAATCCCCCTGGTGGGCTTGAACTCGTAGGAGGTGAAGTAGCTCGTGCTCTCACCGAGCAGCACGCCGGCTGCAAGGCCGGAGAGCATGGCCCAGAAAAGTCCGATGCTCGCACCCAGGAAGTGGATGACAAGGAAAGCGAACACCGCGGTAAGGACCGAGGCCGTCAACGTGCCCCGGCGAAGTGCGCCCAGCAGCTTGCTCATCTCCACCGTCTCACCGACCCTCACCATGAAGCAGCCGATGATGGAGGCGACAATGCCTCCCGCTGCGATAAGCATCGGGATGAGCAACGCAGTCTCGGTGTCACCGACGAGGCCCATCGCCGTGGCAACCACGGACAGTGTCATTGTCGCAATGATGGACTCGACATAGGACTCAAAGAGGTCCGCCCCCATTCCGGCAACATCGCCGACGTTGTCGCCGACGTTGTCGGCCACGACCGCAGCGTTCCGGGGGTCATCCTCCGGTATGCCGGCTTCAACCTTTCCGACAAGGTCGGACCCTGCATCGGCACCCTTCGTGAAGATGCCTCCTCCAACCCTTGCGAACAGTGCAACGAGCGAAGCTCCCGTGCCATACGCGGGAATCACGGCAAGGAAGCTCGGGTCCTTGTGCCACAGGAAGTAGAGGATGCAGAGGCCCAGGATGCCGATACTGACAACCGTCAGCCCCATGACCGCTCCACCCCTGAAAGCTACACGCAACCCCTGGTTGAGTCCCTTCTGCGCGGCCGCGCAGGTCCTGCCATTTGCCCTGGTTGCCATGTTCATGCCGGCATATCCGGCACCCATCGAGCACACCGCACCGAACACGAACGCTGCACTCATCTTCAAGCCAAGGCTCGGAACTACCGCAAGGATGATGGCCACAATCACGACAACGATGGCGAGCGTCCGGTACTCCCGGCTGATGAACGCCATCGCGCCTTCCCTGATTGCGGCCGACGTCTCCTTCACAGCCTGGGTGCCTTCGTCCTGTGCCAACACGTAGCGCACGAAGTACACTACGACGACGGCGGCGAGGACACCGGCAGCCACGCTTAGCCACATTAGATTCATAGCGTCAGTCCTCCTCTTCTAGACATAAGAAAAGGCGCCTCGCCGAACAGCGCCTTTCCCGTGAATCACGTCCGTATCATCAGCCCGCTACACTTTATGAGGCGCGCTTCCATTTGTCAACAGTCCTTGCTCTCGAGCTTCGCCAGTTTCGCCCCGAGGGCGTCCTGCCTCAGTGCTGTTGTCAGGTCGCCGCGAGTCCGCTCTATCAGGCCGCGTGCCGCATCGGAGTTGCGCCTGAGACCGTGCGTCACCATGTCGGGGTAGTCCATCGCCATGAGAACACCATAGATATCATCCATCGTCTCCAGCAGTGCCTCGCAGCGCGCCACATCTCCTCGCCTGAGGCTGTCGAGGATGTAGCGACGCAACTCCCCCACTACCTCTCCCAACCCGTTCAAGTAGGCAGGCACGGAGATGCCGAGTTCGGCAGCCTCCGGAAAGGCCACTCCCCCGATGAGCGCGACCGTGATGCATGCCTCCGCATACTCCTTCTGAGCGTCGTGAACAAATCCTGCATGCCCAATCTCGTCGCTCTCTGACACCGCGGCCAGAAGCTGCTCGTTCAGGACCTTGTTTGCGTCGAGCAGCGCCCTGGCAGCATCCGGTTGTTGCCGGTGCGCGGAGCGGATTGCGTTGCCGCTGTTCTGCACCATCTGCCGGCACATCGGCAGCGCGCGCTCACGAGCGCGGTTCTGCGCCGCAAAGTATTCCTGAGCTGAGGCTGCGATTCCGTCAAGCTGACTCGTGCTCATCTTCCTCTCTCTGCTCCTCGCTTCGTCGTATCTCCGACACCATCTCGCGCGCGGCCCGCGCCACATCGGGCTGGCTCACCACCGCACTGATGACCGCGATGGCGTCAGCCCCCGCAGTGACAACTTCGCAGGCATTCGCAAGGGTTATCCCGCCTATCGCCACGAGTGGCGTCCCGGGCGCCTGCTGCCGCGCCCGTCTCACGAATTCCACGCCCACAACGACCGGGTTCTCCTTCTGTAGCGTGGGGTAGACCGCACCCACAGCGATGTAGTCAGCTCCGTCTTCCTGCGCCCGGCGCACGTGTTCCGTGCTGTCACACGAAACACCAACCACCGTATCGATGGATAACAGCTTGCGCACAACCTCCAGCGGCAGGTCATCCTGCCCGACGTGCAACGCAGCGGCGCCTACGGCAGCCGCGACATCGGCGTAGTCGTTCATAACGAACAGTACGCCGCTCCCGGCACAGAGCTCGCTCAGTTCCAGGGCCGCGCGATAGACCTCGCCTCTGCCCCTAACCTTGTCCCGAAGCTGAATCACCGAGGCGCCGCCGGCAATGGCCTCACGCGCCACGTCAGTGAGCGCACGTCCCCGGCTGGCCTCACGGTCAACAACAACGTAGAGTCCCCTCAAGCCGGCAGCACGCTCCCTGCGCAGCACGCGTCCCGCAAGCCTCTTCTCGATGTCGTAGACTGCGTAGCGCAGACGCTCAATATCTCCGGGGCTGACGCAGGCGCCAAGCTCGGGAAGCCGTGCGAGTTCCTCGATGACGCGGAGTGACTCCTCCGCCCTCTTGGCGTTCGCCCGGACGACAGCCAGGAGGTTTCTGTCACGGCCACCCGCACGCAGAGTAGACTCCCTGCCGACATCGGTAGCGGAGTCCCGCCATGAGAGCAATTGAGCATCAAGAGGCTGCGCCAGGCGCGCAAGTTCATGCCTGGCCACTTTCAGCTCGCGGCTGATGACTTCATCGTTGATGACAAACCGCGCAAGGTCCTCAAGAACCCGAAGTCCCTCAGAGGCCCGGTTCAGATTGGCATCCACGAGGCGAAGAGAGATAGAAGGCATCCCCTGGCAATTTTATCACAGGCGTACGGGCGAATTTGCCTTGTCACCACCCCACACGATTGCCGGCGCGTCGGCGCACGGCACGAGGCCTCCCTATGAGTAGAGGCTGTCCATCTGGATGCCGAGCTTCTCCTGCCCGGCCACTTCGTACCCCTTCCAGGCACAGATAACATCCCGAATCGCGAGTCCCGTCGTGTCGAACAGCGTAATCCGGGAGTCTTCGGTCTTGCCCTGCTGCGACCCTGCAACGATATCCCTTATCTCAGGACGCGGAGCTTTCTGGACATCGTTACAACTCCTCGCAGTCGTAGAGGCACAGAACAGGAAAGGGGTGGATGGCCTGACGGCCACCCACCCCTGAGATAGTCCCAGAGAGACGTGCTCCCTGCGGCTCAGTCCTCCCATTCACTGCCACCGCCCCGCCACTTCGCGAAACACCAGGACAGACCGCCGATAAACACGACCCACATGACTACTGCCGCGATTATTGCTTGTGTTGTCATTTCGCCTTCACCTCCTGCTAGTCCCCGCGGCCCTTGGTCTTCATCTTACCCATTATGAAGCTGAAAACGAGCGTCACAATCAGCACTCCCCAGATGGCGTTGCTGGCCCAGCGCGGATAGCCGCTGTAGGAGTTCGGGATGTCCTGCATGAAGCCTCCGTAGACAACCACGAACAGCAGTGCCGCCGGTACCACGAACTTCACCATCACATCGAACCAGGGACCGATACGGAAGTCGGACGTCCCATTGACGTACTCTCTCAGCCGACTGGCAGGGAAGCCCCAGCCAACCACGAGGCACGTGAGAGCTCCCGTAATGAGGAGTCCATAGAACGCAACAGCCCTGTCCAGAATGTCGGCGCCCCAGTACAGACCTCCGTTAGTCGTGAACAGGATTCCGATGAGGAACCCGATCACGCAGACGCCGAGAGCGGTCTTGGTTCTGCTCCAGCCGAACTTGTCCATGAGCGGACTGATGACGCCGCCATACGCCAGGAAGTAGGCGGACGAGAGTCCGAGCAGGAACAGGCACAGGAAGAAGATGATTCCGAAGAACGCGTTGCCGGCAGGTAGCATCGAGATTGCTACAGGCCAGGTGATGAACGCCAAACCTACGCTCTTGGATGCCACCTCTTCAATGCCAATGGACAACGACTGCATCAGGAACCCGACGATGCTGAAAACAGCAAAGCCGGCAAGGAAGCTCGTCGCACAATTGCCGAAGCCGGTGATAAGAGCGTTGTTGTTCACGTCACCACGTGACTTGATGAAACTGCCGTACGCGAACATGCCCGCCATGCCAAGCGACAGAGTGAATGCGATCTGGCTGAAGGCCGCAAACCACACGTCTCCGCTGGCCAGCTTGCTCCAGTCAGTCTCCAGGTAGAAGTTGAGGCCCTGAGCCGCCCCGACAAGGGTTACGCCTCTAACCACAAGGATGCCAAGGAAAGTCCAGGCCACAATCATCACCACTTTGGAAACCGGGCCGATGACCGCAGTGCCCTTGTAGACAACAAGGAAGATAATGACCCATACCACAACCAACCCTATCAGGAGCGCGGGTAAGGGGGCGCCTATCTCCCCGGGACCTCCTGAGAGCCCGAGAACCGTGCCGAAGAAGAAGTCGCCAGCCCCTTCGGTGCCTGCCGCGCCCATGCCCCATTCAACAGTACCCGCTGCCACCATGTAGCGAAGAGTCCACGCCATGACGACCGTGTAGTACGTGGTGATAAGGAAGGCCACCCAGACCGGCCACCACCCGATCCACTCCCACTTCTTGCCAATTCCCTCAAACACGCCCGGGGCGCTGGAGTTGAAGTACTTGCCCATGCCGTATTCGAGGATAAGCCAGGGGATACCGATGGCAAGCAACCCAACCATCCAGGCCACAAGGAACGCACCGCCGCCATTCGCATAGCTCAGATACGGGAAACGCCACAGGTTGCCCAGACCTATAGCCGATCCCAACGCAGCGAAGATGAAGTAGCTACGCTTACCCCATCTTTCCCTCGTTAACTCAGCCAATTGATCACCTCCTATCAGTCTTAGTAGCTTCAGTCTTGCCCTGCAGCTCGACCTTTCTGTCCCCACGCAGGAGGACAGCTACAGGGCACTTCGCACGCCGTCCGACATAAGAACGGCTGCCTACCAGGCAGCCGCATCGCGATACCCACCAAAGGCTCGTCCCCATCCGGCGGACGCGCTCGACAAATCCCTACAGCAACCCCCGTTCACAACACCCCCCTTCCTGCCCTCCGGGCAGGACGTGCCATCCAGTACCTACGTACGGCAGCTATTATTCCGCGCAGCAGTTCGTATTGTCAATACCTGTGGCTTCGGAAAAGGCCTTCCGTCGGACTTCTACAGCCTCCCTTTGTCCTTCATCGCCACAATGACCCGCCGCCGTGCGACCTGCTCGGCTGCCTCCCGGGGATACAGCCCCTCGGCCTTGCTCAATGCGAGTATCTCGCTGACGTTGCAGCTTATCTGTTTCCTGATAGTCTCGAAGCTCTCCTCGATGGTGCCCCTGCGAAGCTCAACGGAGCCGGCAATGACGCCTCCACCATTCGCGATGAAGTCGGGAATGACCAGCACTCCCTTGTCTCCCAGGCACCTCTCGGCTTCAAGAGTCGCAGGAATGTTCGCCGCCTCAATCACCAGCCGCGCCTTCACGTCCCCCACGTTCTTCATCGTGATGACGTCCGGTCGTGCTCCGGGTACGAGGATGTCGACATCGAGTGCGAACAGCTCCTCATCAGAAATCCGCCGGCCCCGGTCATACCCCCGGTTCCATAGCTTGCTCACCTTCTTCGTGGACTGGTCGTACTGCACAATGGCGTCGAACTCAAGTCCATCGGGGTCGAAGAGGGCGCCGTCAATGTCCGAGACCGCCACCACCTTCGCGCCCTTCGTCACCAGTGACCGGAAGCATGCCTGGCCAACTGCTCCGAATCCCTCTATGGCAACGGTGGCGCCCTTCAGGCTCATCCCGATGAAATCTGCAGCCACTTCCGCTGCCTCAACGGCGCCGTAGCCTGTCACACCAATCTCATCCAGAGGAATGCCGCCGAGTTCCTTGTGCAGGCCAATAGCCCGGCCAATCTCGTCCTGGATTATCGCCATGCAATGCTCGTCCGTGCCCATGTCAGGACCCGGGATGTAGTCGGTATGAACCCGTAGGAACCGTGCAAACGCCCTTATCACCTCATCCTTGTTGGATATGTCGGGATTCCCGCGGATGCCGGCCTTCCCGCCACCATAAGATATGCCGGCAGCCGAGTTCTTGAGCGTCATGGAGCGCGCCAGCCGGAATATCTCACGCGTGGTCACATCCGGCGCCATGCGGATTCCTCCGATAGCAGGACCAAGTGCGGTGTTGTCCACCACGAGAATCCCCTTCAGTTGCAGTCTCGGATCGTAGAAATGGATTACCTTCTCCGGCCCCAGGTCGTCCGCATAGCCAAAGATCTCTTCTTCAGCGCCCACGTGTAGCCTCCTTTCTCTATCACTTCCTGCAGTTGCAATGACGGAGCCGCGGCCTAACCGCGGCTCCGTGCATGTCACCAACGAGTCGCTCTTCCTCCCACAAAGAAAAGGGGGCCGGGTTGAACCCGGCCCCCTGGGCGTTCCGTTCGCGGCCCCACGCACTGGGATGTGTGTGTCTGATAAATGAATGAGGAGATGCGTCGCCCGGAGGATACCCCCCTCGGGGCGCCATGGCAGCAGCACCACAGACCCACCCGACATCCCGGCGGCATTCTAGGCCCGTCCATCGGGCGTGTCAACACACTATGGCTGAAGGCAGGACACGATTGGCTCCACGACTGATGCTATACTTTGGCCGCCCTGGAGGGGTGACCGAGAGGCCGATGGTGACGGTCTTGAAAACCGTTTTCGCGCAAGCGAACGTGGGTTCGAATCCCACCCCCTCCGCATAGTAACGAGCTATCTGTAACTCCGGCCCCGACCCGGAAGAGGAAAGGCACTCAATAGCCACATCAGTACCACAGGCGGGGTTGCTGTGAAGACACTCATCATCTACGCGTCCATACATCATGGCAATACCGAGAAGATCGCAAGAACAATCGCTGCTGTTCTAGATGCAGACATAGTGGAAGCTGTGAATGTAGGCATTGGCAACCTTGAAGAATATGACCTCATCGGTTTCGGCTCTGGAATCTACGGATGGAAGCACCACAAGAGTCTACTGAATCTCATTGACAGGCTGCCCAACACAAACGTAGGAGCCTTCATCTACTCAACAAGAGGAAATCTCATCCGACTTGTGCCACTGGAGAACTATCACAAAGTTGCTAGAAACAGCTTGCTTGAAAAAGGGTTTGAGATTGTGGGAGAGTTCTCCTGTCTGGGTTTTGACACGAGTGGACCGCTAAGGCTTGTTGGTGGCAAGAACAGGGGCCATCCTGATGAAAGAGATCTGGATGATGCAAGGGAGTTTGCAGCAGGGCTGAAGAATGGGGTCAGATTCACGGAAACCATGGGTAGCTAGGCATCTGAACAGAGGGTTTGGAACTCTGTGGTGCTTCGCAACCTGGCCCTTCGGGTCACGTGACAGCGGGCAGAAGGGGAATCAAGACCTCCCCAAATCGCCCTTCGTAGCTTGTCCTATCCGCAAACATTATGTGATGAGTGTGTGTGAGTGCTGTTCCCTGATCGCAGTTCCAGCTTCTTCGACAACTCGCTGTCAGCCAACGCTCCCTCTCGCACATACGTAAGACGCCCGCCGAGTTCGGCGGGGCAGGCAGAATGAAACTGCACGAGTACCAGGCCAAGAAGCTCCTTTCGGACTACGGGGTGCCGGTGCCACAGGGTGGCGTCGCAAGGAATCCGCAGGAGGCGCGAACGCGCGCCGCAGCAATCGGGGGACCCGTAGTTGTCAAGGCCCAGGTCCACGCGGGAGGGCGAGGCAAGGCCGGAGGGATACTCACTGCGCACGATGCCGTGGCGGCAGAGCAGGCAGCCGGCAGACTCCTGGGCTCCAGGCTCACGACGGCCCAAACCGGGGCCAATGGCCTGCCCGTGCACGCAGTCCTGATCGAACAAAGCATCGCTCCCGAGCGCGAGTTCTACCTGGGACTCCTCGTAGACCCATCACGCAGACGCCCCGTGTTCGTGGTGAGCGCGCACGGCGGCACGGAGATCGAGGAGCTTGCAGACCGGAGTCCTGAGGAGTTGGCCTCGACTGCAATCGACCCTGTCACGGGACTACTGGCCTACCAGGCCCGTGGCCTTGCGCGACAGATGGGACTCAAAGGGGCACTTGCCGGCAGGGCAGCGCAGCTCATGAGCGCCCTCTACAGACTCTTCGTAGAGAAGGACTGCAGTCTCGTGGAAATCAACCCTCTCGCGGTGACTGCGGGGGGCGAGCTGCTGGCTCTCGATGCCAAGGTCGCGCTGGACGACAACGCCCTGTTCCGGCAACAGGAACTGTCTGCACTGCGGGATGACTCCCAACTCGACCCTCTGGAACGGGAAGCGGAACGCACGGGAGTCAGCTACGTCAAGATGGACGGCTCCATCGGTTGTCTCGTGAACGGAGCCGGCCTCGCGATGGCCACGATGGATATTGTGGGACTCCTGGGAGGCAGGCCTGCGAACTTCCTTGACCTCGGCGGCACAGGCGACGAGAATCGAATCGCAGACGCGTTCAATCTTCTCCTTGACGATCCGGACGTTCGGGTTGCGTGGGTGAACATCTTCGGTGGCATCCTGCGCTGCGACGTGGTGGCCCGTGCCCTGTTGCGAGTCTACTCCGAGCGTAAGCCGGCGGTGCCGTTCGTAGTCCGGATGCGAGGCACGAATGCCGAGGAGGCCACCCGTCTTCTTGCGAAAAGCCCGATGAGCGTGCTGCTCGAGCCGGAGCTCGGGGCCGCGGCCCGCTTGGCTGTCGCCGCGGCAACGGCCCCGGAGCAGACCCGAAAGGATGCAGGAAGATGATTCTCGTAGATGAACGGACGAGGGTACTCGTCCAGGGAATCACGGGCAACGAAGCCACTTTCCACACGCAGCGCTGCATCGAGTATGGCACGCAGGTCGTCGCAGGAGTGACCCCCGGCAAGGGCGGCATGACCTGGCAGGGCCTCATTCCCGTATTCGACAGCGTTGAGGAGGCCCGGAGAAACACAGGAGCCAACACAAGCCTCGTTTTCGTCCCTGCCAGGTATGCGTCAGACGCAATCATGGAGGCTGCCGATGCCAGCATCTCGCTCGTCGTCTGTATCACGGAACTCATACCGACACTCGACGAGGTCATGTGGCACCGCTACCTGGAGGGGAGAGACATCGCGGTCGTCGGCCCCAACTGCCCGGGGCTGATATCGCCGCCGGCGCACTGCAAAGTGGGAATCATGCCCGGCCACATCCACACACCGGGCAACGTGGGCGTCGTGTCTCGAAGCGGAACTCTCACGTACGAGGTTGTCGGGCAACTCACCGCTCAGGGCCTCGGGCAGTCCACCTGCCTCGGCATTGGTGGCGACCCACTGCCCGGAACGGACTTCGTTCAGGCCCTGCGGCTGTTCGAAGGCGACCCGTCTACGCACGCAGTTGTGCTCGTCGGGGAGATAGGTGGGGCGCTCGAGCAGGAGGCCGCAGAGTACATCCGGGGTGGGATGAGCAAGCCAGTCGTTGCCTTCGTTGCCGGCGCCAGCGCCCCGCCGGGGCGGCGCATGGGCCATGCCGGGGCAATCGTCTCAGGAGCGTCAGGCACGGCCGCGCAGAAGAAGGTGGCTCTCAGTGCAGCCGGAGCTGTTGTCGTGGATAGTCCCGCGGAGATTGGCGCCACGACCCGGCGCGTGCTCGCCGAACACGGGCTGCTGTAGTCTCAGGCGGCGTTGCCGCTCCTGCGATACCGCGCGCGCCCTTCCTCATAGAGGTCTCTGCCAGTAGAATCGTCCACAACGGTAACCGGCAGGTCCTCCACAACGAGGCGGCGCAACGCCTCAGGGCCAAGGTCATCGTAGGCAATGACCTCCGCGCTCTTGACTGCCATCGAGAGGAGCGCGCCAGCCCCTCCCACACCACCAAGGAACACGGCGCCGTGCTGCACCATCGCGTCCCTCACAGTACGAGACCGGGAGCCCTTGCCAATCATCGCCTTCAACCCCAACTCGATGAGCCGGGGAGAGTAGGGATCCATCCTGCTTGCAGTGGTTGGGCCTCCCGCTCCCATCGGCCTTCCGGGCCTCGCCGGAGACGGACCCATGAAGTAAATCGTGGCTCCTCTCACGTCGAACGGCAACGGTTCCCCGCGGTCCAGCGCCTCGACCATGCGTTTGTGGGCGGCGTCCCGGGCCACGTACAGGACCCCCGACAGCAGAAGGCGGTCACCCGCCCGAAGCTGGCTCACGACTTCATCCGTGAAGGGAAGCGCTATTCTCCTGCTTTCTTGCAAAGCGTCGCTCCTCATATCTCGGCCTGTCCCCGGCGGGCGCTGTGACACTGCAGGTTCACCGCGACAGGAAGGCTCGCGATGTGGCAGGGGAAGGACTCAACGTGCACTGCAAGTGCTGTGACGGTGCCCCCGTAGCCGAGCGCTCCGACGCCCAGTCCGTTGATGCTTTCCAGCAAGTCCCGCTCCAGCGCCGCATTCTCAGCATCACTGCTTGGCTCACCGACCGGCCGCAGCAGGGACTTCTTGGCCAGCATCATTGTCTTCTCTGTTGTCCCACCGATGCCAACACCCACCACGAGTGGGGGACATGGATTGCCGCCGGCCTCATCCACGACCTTTGTGACGTAGTCGATGATGCCCTGCCTACCCATGGCCGGCGTCAGCACTGTGAGCCTGCTCATGTTCTCTGAGCCTCCGCCCTTTGGAAGCACCGAGACCTTCACCCGGTCGCCGGGAGCAATCTCGACCCACACATCTGCGGGGGTGTTGTCCCCTGTGTTCTCTCGTGCGGTGAACGGTCGGCGGACGACCGACTTTCGCAGATAGCCCTCCGCATAGCCACGACGCACACCCTCGTTCACGGCCTCGTAGAGGTCGCCACCAACGAGATGCACATCCTGTCCCAGTTCAACCCAGACAACCGCAAGCCCTGTGTCCTGGCAGAGTGGTATCTGCTCCCTCGGGGCCAGCTCGGCGTTCTCAAGCAGCCTGTCGAGGATATCGCGAGAGGTCGGGGACTCCTCGCTCGCCCGCGCACGTACCAGAGCCTCAGTAACGTCCTTCGGCAGCCTGTGGCAGGCTTCTTGGAAGAGCTCGGACACAACGCGTGTCAGTTCAGCAACATCTACATCCCGCACCATTGCCTTTTCCTCGCGGCAGAAAGTATCGGGCCGGACCTGAGGGGCTTCACCGGAGGCCCATCAGGGTCACCGTCTCACGCACCGCATCTGCCGAACGGCGGAGAGCTGCCATCTCGTCATCCGTCAGGGCAAGCTCAAGCACTTGCTCCACTCCGGCAGCACCCAGCTTCACGGGCACTCCCACAACCACATCATCAATCCCGTACTCCCCCTTCAGTTGCACCGCGCAGGGCAAGATGTTCTTCCTGTCCAGCACAATCGAATCCACCATACTGACTGCTGCAGCCGAGGGCGCATAGTATGCACTTCCCGTCTGCAACAGACCCACAATCTCCGCTCCCCCGTTGACCGCCCGTTGCACCAGCGCCTCAACCCGCTCTGGCGGCAAGAGCTCCCTCAGGGGGACTCCTCCTACCGTGCAGAGCCTCGGCAGGGCAAGCATCGTATTACCGTGCCCGCCGAGGACATACGCGGAGACGCTCGTGACAGCCACGCCGAGTTCCTCGGCGATGAAGGTCCTCAGCCTGGCAGTGTCGAGGATTCCCGACTGGCCGATTACCCGCCCGCGCTCGAACCCGGTCACGCTTAGCGCGAGTTGCACCATGGCATCCAGCGGGTTGGTGACAACAACCACGATGCTCTCAGGGGCCACGCGGGCCACGTTCTCGCAGACCCCGGCGACTATCTTCATATTCGTCAGTACGAGGTCCTCGCGGCTCATTCCCGGCTTCCGTGCAATGCCCGAGGTGATAACAACGATGTCCGAATCCGCGACATCATCGTACGACGCAGTGCCGATTATTCCCGCGTCTGAGCCGACGACCGGCAGGGACTGAAGTATGTCCAGCGCCTTGCCACGGGCGAGCCCCTCGACTATGTCAAGCAGTACGACATCAGAATACCCGCGCTCCGCCAATCGCTGGGCGCTGGTTCCCCCCACCATTCCCGCCCCTATGACAGAGACTTTGGCACGCATCGAATCCTCCCGGATAGCAGACGGAGTCTGCCGACTATCGTTCGGCCACTATAGCACACCTGTACGTGACACGATGCTCCCTGCCGAGCGATGGGTCTGGTATACTACATCCTCAGTTTGAATCTGCGCCTGATTACCATCGACGGGCCAGTAGCAGTCGGGAAGAGTAGCGTCGGCCTGTTGCTGGCAGAGAAGCTGGGCTTCCGGTTCTTCGACACGGGCGTCATATACCGCACCTTCACCTGGAAGGCACTTGACGCGGGCCTGTCGCCGTCAGAGACGAATGCCCTTGTCCAGCTTGCGCATGATATCGCCTTCCAGTTCATACCGGGCAGCGGGGCCCGCTTGACCGTGCTCGTTGACGGACAGGATGTCTCGAAGTTGATGATGTCGCAGCCAGTGGAGCGGAACGTGGCACTCATCGCCAAGATTCCACTTGTACGGGAGCGCATGGTCGCCGAGCAACGGAGGATGGCCGGAGAGACGAAGCTGGTGATGGCGGGACGAGACATCGGCACAGTCGTGCTGCCATGGGCCGACCTCAAGGTATTCCTCACAGCTTCGGTGGAAGAGCGCGCGCGCCGGCGCCACAAAGAGCTCGCCGAGCGCAGTGTGGAAATCGAATACACTACCGTGCTTGCGGAGCTCAAGCAGAGAGACCACAACGACACGACGCGCAAAGTCTCTCCTCTGAAGCCTGCCCCTGATGCCATCGCTATCAACACCGATGGCTTGAGTCAGGAGGAGGTTGTGGACAAGATATACGAGCTCGCCGTGAATCGCGATGCAGGTCATTGACAGTACGGAGCAACGTCTCGCCGGAGGCTAGCCAATGCCAGGACTCTTCGCCCGCTTCGCTGTTGCCGCCTCCAGGGTCCTGTACAACATCTTCTTCAACTGGAGCGTGACCGGCAGGGAGAACGTCCCTCAGTGCGGGGCTCTAGTAGTCGTTGCCAACCACGTGAACTTCGCTGACCCCGCGCTTCTGCTGTGCGCCTTCCCCCGATGGGTGACATACATGGCGAAAGAGGAACTGTTCCGTTATCCCTTCCTCGGCGCACTGCTGCGCTCGGGAGGGATCTTATCGGTCGCGCGCACGGGCACGGTGCAGGAGAAAAGAGACGCCATGCGGCGCGCCGAGGAACTCCTGTCGCAGGGCCACGTGCTTGGCGTGTTCCCCGAAGGGAAAAGGGACAGAACGGGCGTGCTTCTGCCGGGCAAGCCGGGGGCGGCAATCCTGGCCGCACACTCAGGCGCCTCACTCATAGCGGTGGCCGTCTCGGGCACCGAGCAGATAAGGGGCCTGAACTGGCTGTGGCTGCGCCCGACGGTGACGGTCACCATCGGCAAGCCGTTTCGCCTCAGCCAGACCGGCGGCAGGATTTCACGGTCCCGGGCCACCGGACTCACGGACGAGATAATGCGGCAGATAGCTGCTCTGCTTCCGAAGGAACAGCGGGGACCCTATGCAGATTGAGCGCGCGCGCGAACTGGGGCTGTGCCACGGAGTGAGGCGCGCGGTAGACATGCTGCGCGAGGCCGCAACGAAGCACGGCCCCCTGGAGACTCTCGGGCCTGTTGCTCACAACAGCGTCCTTGTTCGTGAGCTTACGGCCCTTGGCGTCACGTCCGTGGACTCACTGGACCGGATACGAGGTCCGGTTGTGGTCATCTCCGCCCACGGGGCCACCCCCAGCGTCACCCACGAGATGGAGGAGCGAGGGCTCACAATAGTCGACACTACCTGCCCCACGGTCGCACGGGCCCAGCGGGTCGCCGAGGGGCTGGCAAACGAGGGGTTTACAATTGTAATCTTCGGTGATGCCGGCCACACGGAGGTCAAGGGACTACTCGGATGGGCCGGGGAAAGAAGCATCGCCGCACTCAGGGTCACAGGGCTGCCTCTAGAAGGCAGGGCAGAGTCGCTCCACCGGGTGGCAGTCATCTCGCAGACTACGCAACGCCTGGCCGAATTCACATTCTTTGTGCAGGAACTCTGCGGCAAGCTGCTCCAGGGAACAGAGGAGCTCCGTGTCGTCAACACGCTGTGCTGTACCACGCAGCGACGACAGGAGTCTGCAGCGGAACTGGCCCACAAAGTCGATGTGATGCTCGTCATCGGCGGCCGCCACAGCGCCAACACGCGGCGCCTCGCAGACACGTGCTCGGCGCTCGTCGAGACCTATCACATCGAGACCGCAGATGAGATTGAAGAAGCCCGGGTCAGAGGAAAGAGGCGCGTCGGAATCACGGCAGGAGCCTCCACCCCCGATTCAAGCATAGAACTGGTCGAACGCAGGCTGCGCGAGCTCTAGCCCATGCTGTCGTCGAGCTTCCTGCCACCTATCAGGTGGAGATGCAGATGCGGCACTACCTGTCCGCCTTCAGGTCCGCAGTTGACGACCAGCCGATAGCCCCTTTCCGCCACCCCCTCCTGCTCGGCGAGTTGCCTCGCACACAGCACCATCCTGCCAATCAGAGCTCCATCACACTCGCCCATTTCCTGCACGGACCCTATGTGCTCTCGAGGCAGAATCAGGATATGTGTAGGGGCCACCGGATGTATGTCCCTGAACGCGACGATCTCGGCATCCTGGTAGACAATGTCGCCTGGTATCTCGCCGGTCACGATGCGGCAGAACAAACAGTCTGTTGTCATCAGCATCCTCAGGCGGAAGAGCGAACGCGAGCGGAAGTCCTAGGAGAGGCTCCCACACTCGTATTCGCCGACGATGAACTCGTACTCGTTGACTTCTCTGACCACAACCTTCATTCCATCAAACGTCATCGTCGACTGTCCGACCACAACGTCCTCGTACATGTTGTCGAACCACTCCCACCCGTCAGGCCACATTCCTTCGTCCCGGGGACCCGACTTCCCGTCAATCACTCCGTCTCCATTCCCATCGACGAGGTGGACGGAACTCACCACCTCTCCGTCACGGAGATACTCCACACGCGCGAACAGACCAGCCACGTTGACGGGCTCGGCTGTGACTCTGATTGTCTGCGCATATGTGGTTGACGCACACCCCGCGAGCACAAGCAGTCCGAATGCCAGTGCGCAGATTCCCGCCAGAATGGCCGCAGGCGGGCGGCGGGAGCCGCGACCAGCGACGTCGGGCAATATCTTCATTGCACCACTCCTTCCGTTCCCTCGATTGCGCCTCTCCATCCCTCAGGCTATTGTACCATCGGCACATGGGGTGTGGAAGCCAAGTTTTGCAGCAGCAAGGTCCTCCGGCCTACAATGCGGTTCTTGCAGCGGCGAACCGAACGCAAGGCCTATCTCACGAAGGAGAAACGACATGGCACGGACATCATCGAGCGATGCAGAAAGGGCAGCCATCAGGACGGTGGCAACCCTCATGGCAGCCAGCGCACGCACGGCTCCCAAGACCAGGGGTGTGGACACGACTCAGACCATGATAGTCGAGGGCGAGGACATCGAGCTCCTCGCAGCGGCCATGGATGAAGCTGCCAACACCAAACCGGAGTATCTGGCCCCGGCCTTCCGAAGAGACGCACAGAATGTGCGCGGCTCCGAGTGCGTTGTCCTCATCGGCGTATCGGGAGTCCCGAAGAAGCCGGAACAGCCGCTTGACTGCGGCGCGTGCGGATTCAAGACCTGCAAGGGGCTGCTCAACGCGAGGCTCCAGGAAGGCAAGGACTTCTTCGGCCCGCTGTGCGTGTTCGCCTCACTGGATCTCGGCGTGGCTCTTGGCTCCGCTGTGAAGATCGCAGGTGACTTGAACATCGACAACAGAATCATGTACACGCTGGGGGCTGCAGCCACGAAACTGCGCTGGCTGGAGGCCGACATCGTTCACGGCATTCCGTTGAGCACCACCGGCAAGAACCCGTACTTCGACAGGGGCTAGCGCGAGTCCCAACGGGGAGTCGTCACCCCGTACGGCGCCGGCTCTCCTGGAAGTCCAGCGCCTCCTTGCCATACTCCCGAATCAAGCCGTGGTCGGCGAAGCTGAAATGGGAATTGGCGCCGACGACGATATGGTCGAGGACCCTTATGTCCATGAAGTTCGCGGCCATGACGAGGTCCCGCGTTATCTGGCGGTCGTTGTCGCTCGGCTCCGTGCTGCCTGACGGGTGATTGTGGGCAAAGATGACCGCTGCGGCGTTGTGCTTGAGGGCTTTCTTGAAGACTTCCCGTGGATAGACCGCACTGGATGTGAGGGTTCCCTCGAAAAGAGTCTCAACAGCAAGCGGGCCGTTCTGTGCGTCGAGGTACACGGCGCAGAAGGACTCCTTGTCGAGCGCACGCATGGAGAGACTCAGGTAGTCGACGACCGCCTGCGAGTTGCCGAGCACGGATTTCTGTTCCGTGAGGCGTTCACCGTAGTACCTCTCCGCCAGCGCCTTTGCAAACTCGATGACGAAGGCTCGCTTTGGCCACAGACCAGCTATCCCGGCCAGTTCTTCCGCAGGCGCATCCAGGACGCCCCTCACGCTCTTGAAGCGCTTGATGGATTCTTTTGCTGCCGACTTGGTGTCAATTCTGCCGCCGGCAAGTGTGAGGAGCAGCTCGACTACTTCGTAGTCATGGAAGCCAGCAAGCCCATCCTGGGCGAACCGCTTGCGCAGGCGCTCCCAGTGCCCTTTCCGGTCGTCTTTCCCTTCCGGCTGTTTGCCTCCCACGAACCCATACTTTACTATATGGTTCTTCCTCGTAGATATAGTCGCCAATGCCACACTACCACCTCTGGACAATCGGCTGCCAGATGAACAAGGCAGAATCCCAGCGCATCGCCGGGCTGCTGGCGGCTGGCGGCTACGAGGAAGGTGCCGGGCTTGACGGGGCTGACCTCGTCATACTGAACACCTGCGTGGTGCGGCAGAGCGCAGAGGACAGAATCATCGGTACTCTGGGGCTGCTCAAGGGCATCAAGCGAGAGCGGCAGGACCTCCGAATAGCCGTCACAGGCTGCTTCACAGCGCGAGACAGGAAGGTACTCCACAAGCGGTTCCCGCATGTCGACCTCTTCTTCGACGCCGGGGCCTACGACCAACTCTCCGAATGGCTCTCTATTCATCCGCTCCCCGGCGCTGATGCGCCGACCGGTCTACGGCATGACGGCGCGGGAGACACTCCCTGTGTCCGGGCAATCGACGCAGACGGCTCAGCAGGCGTCTCGACATACGTGCCCATCATTCAGGGCTGCAACAACTTCTGCTCGTACTGCATCGTGCCCTACACGAGGGGTCGCGAGGTAAGCCGTCCGGTCGAGGAGATTGAAGCAGAGGTGCGGGAACTGGTTTCGCGCGGAACCAGAGAGGCCGTGCTGCTGGGGCAGAACGTTGACTCCTACGGACACGACCTCCCGGGCCATCCGGATCTGGCAGACCTTCTCGTGCGCTTGCAGCCTATTCCAGGGCTGCTGCGAATTCGCTTCCTGACGAACCACCCCAAGGACATGAGCAAGAAGCTCATCAGGACCATGGCGGAACTCGACAGTGTGTGCGAGCACCTCGATCTGGCTCTCCAGTCGGGGAACAACGACATCCTCCGCGAGATGAATCGTGGATACTCTGTGGAGGACTATTGCCGGCTCGTGGACGAGATCAGAGAAGCGATGCCGCGAATCTCGCTGAGTGTCGACATAATCGTCGGCTTTCCGGGAGAAACGGAGCAGCAGTTCGAGGACACCTACTCCACGCTCGAACGCTTGCGCTTCGACGTGGTACACGTCGCGGCATACTCACCGCGCCCGGGTACGGTGGCTGCCCGCAAGTACGATGACTCGGTCCCCGATGAGGTGAAACGCTCACGATTGCATCGCGTGGAAATGCTCCAGGAGACAGTTGCAGGCGAGATAAACGAGCGCTACGTGGGCGGCACTGAGGCCGTACTCGTGCAAGGCAGGAGGAGAGGAAAGTGGTTCGGCAGGACACGGACAGACAAGCTCGTGTTCTTTGGAAGCGAACAGGGGTTGACGGGCCAACTCGTACAAGTCACGATAGACAAGGCCAGTCCCTGGGCACTACAGGGCAGTCTCGGCTACAATAGCAGCATTGAAGCAAGGAGGGACCACTAACTATGGGAGATGAACTGACTTCTCTACTACCGCTACTCTTTTTCTTCGTCCTCATGTTCGGCGCCATGTACTTCTTCACCATCCGACCTCAGCGGAAGCGCCAGAAGGAGCAAGAAGCTCTTCTCCTGGCCCTCAAGAAGGGAAGCAAGGTGGTCACGAGCGGGGGTATCTACGGGGCGGTGGAGAGCATCGACGACACGACTGTTGTGCTGAAGACCGAATCCGGTGCGCTGATCAAGGTGTCCAAGATCAGCGTCGTCGGCCGACAGGCATAGAGGCAGTCCGCACTCTATCACGCGCGGCACATCAGACGTAACCGCCGGAGTCAAGCTTCTGGGCAGCGTAGCCCATGAACTCTTCGGCCTTATCTCTGGGTGCCCGCGTGACGAGGCTCACAACCACAAACACCACCACGCACAGGATGAGCCCCCATACTCCGGGCCACCAGCCCAGTGGCTTGAGTCCCGTGACCTGGAGCACCAGGACGAGCAAGGCCCCGGACAATATGCTCGATATCGCCCCTGGCGCAGTGGCGCGCTTCCAGTAGAAAGCGCCGAAGATGCTCGGGACGACCATCAGAAGCCCCGCAGACGCGGCGGCCGACAGAGGAGCAATCATGAAATCGATGCCTGACCTGATGGACACCTGCCACGCAAAGGCGAGGGCGATCAGGGCCATAATCGGTATGACCCACTGGCCGACCCTGAGTTCCCGCGCCTCGCTCGCCTGCGGGTTGAACACTCCTCGATAGATGTCCCGCGCCCACATCGAAGACAACGTCAGCAGAATCGAGTCGATAGTGGACACCGCGGCCGCAACGATACCAATCATCGCCATGAGTGCAAGAGCCTTAGGCACGAAGGGCATCGCGAGCAACGTCGGCGTTGCCATATCGGGATTCTCCAGCCCGGGAACCAGCAGTTTTGCTCCAAAACCCCACAGTACCGCAATCAGCGTGTAGACGAAGCCGAACACAAGGAATCCTCCCAGCATCTGCTTCATCGCCTTCACCGATGCGGGGATGAAGAACCTCTGGCTCACCTGTGGATTGGACAGGCAGAAGAAGAACCACGGAAGTGCGAGCCCGATGAACATGTTCAAGCTCCACATGCCCGAGCCTGACGGCACCCGGAGTAGCTCGGGGTACTCGGTCTCGAAGCGAGAGAAGAACGAGCCAAGGCCGCCCAACTCGGAGATCAGGAACCCGACCAGCACAGTCGCGCTCACAATCATCACAATAGCCTGAAACGCATCCGTCCATGCGATGGACCGCAGTCCCGCAATCCGCGACCAGGCGATGGCGATGAGCGTGGCCACCAGGATGCCCAGTATGACGGGGATGCCCCCTCCACTGAGCCCGTTCAGAAGCAATCCGATACCCAGTAACTGCGCTGCGCAGTAGGGAACGAGGAACACGAGCGCAAGGACGGCCGCCACAGCTCCCACCACCTTGCTCTGGTACCTGTCAGCCAGCATATCCGTCGGCGTGATGTACCCGTACTTGCGTCCGACGAGCCAGAACCTTGGAAGGAAGAAGACCGCCAGAAAGAGGCCGCACAGATAGGTCAATTCGAATCCAAGTGCGCCAACCCCTCCCCTGTAGCTCAGGCCGGCAAGTCCCACGAGCATGAACGCGCTGTATGTCGTCGCGCTGTACGTGAGTGCCGCGATGAAACCTCCAACGCGGCGGTCGGCCAGAAAGAACTCGCTCATGCCTCCTCCTGCATGCCGGCGCGCAGCGACGGCGATGAGGAAGCCCAGCACGACGTATATGGCAACGGCAAGCCAAGCCCAGGCGGTAGTGGTCATTCTCTCCACCTCAGCAAAAGGATGAACATGCTGGCGATGGCAACAGCCGTCCAGACGACCCAGAACAGGAAGGCACCGAGGAACCGCCCCTCGCTGCCCAGCACAACCCAGGGGACCACGAGGTCAAGCGCCAGGAGCACACCCAACCACCCCCATACAACTCTACTTTTTGTCATGGACGGGGATTATAACAGAACGTCTTTCTGCACAACTGTGACCGCAATCACGATGCGGCCCGCAGCTAGAGCCCGTCTCGGAAGAGTCCTTCAGCGGGAGGAGCCTACGAGCGGTTGCTGTCAACCAGCAGCGTCACAGGCCCATCGTTGTGTATCTCTACGTGCATGTACTCCTGGAAGATGCCCGTCGCCACGGTCAGCCCCTGCGCCATCAGGGAATGCACGAAACGCTCGTAGAGCAAGCGGGCGCTCTCAGGAGGAGCTGCCGCGATGAAGCTTGGTCTCCGTCCCTTCTTCGTATCCGCCATCAGCGTGAACTGGCTGACCACAAGGACATCACCCTCTGAATCCAGGACCGACCGGTCGAATTCCGCACCCTCATTCGGGAATATCCTCAGGTTCGCCACCTTCTGCGCGAGATAGTCGGCATCCTCCTCCCTGTCCTCACGTCCAACGCCAAGCAGGATGACCAGTCCGGGTCCGATACGTCCGACAACCACCTCGTCAATGGTCACCGAGCCGGTCACCGAGCCGGAAAGAACACGTTGCACAAGTGCCTTCATGATGATGAAGTCGTATTCTAGGCTTCGGCGCGACGACCGGTCAACGAGCGCAGGGCGGCTGCGGGCCCGTCGCTCGAATTGAGTGCCTGTGCGTCAGCGACTATAATGCGGGAACACATCGTGAGCTTTCCGGAATCCGCCTTCTATCAAGTGTCTCGTCCCGCCAGGTACACCGGCGGCGAGTGGAACTCTGTCGCCAGGGGCTGGGACAGCGTATCGCTGCGCATCGCTCTGTGCTACCCGGACACCTACGAGTTGGGGATGTCCAACCTCGCGCTGCCCGTCCTCTACGAGATACTGAACAGGCAGCCGGACGTCATTGCGGAGCGAGTGTTCGCCCCATGGGCCGACATGGAAGAACTACTGCGAGGCAGCAGGCAACGCCTCTTCTCGCTCGAGACCAGACATCCGCTGGATGAGTTCGACATTGTGGCGTTCTCGCTGGGATACGAGCTCACGTACACCAACGTGCTGACCGTGCTGGACCTGGGAGGTATCCCTGTTCTGCGTGAGCAGAGGGACGGAAGATACCCCGTCGTCATCGCCGGAGGCAGTTGTGCCGTCAACCCCGAGCCGATGTCCGACTTCATCGACCTCTTCTTCATCGGCGAGGCAGAGGAGGGAATCCTGGAGCTGCTCGACTCCTTCCGCGCGTACGGAGCCGAACGTCAGCGCTTCTTGAGAGCAGCAGCCCGAATTCCCGGCGTCTATGTGCCTGCCCTTGCGCCACGATACAGCGCTGCCGGCTCCTTCGAGTCGCTCGATCCTGCAGTTCCCGAGGCCTCTCCTTCCATCTCCCGCCGGATAGTTCCCGTCCTGCCACCACCACCGACACGCCCTGTCGTACCGTTCCTTGAGGCCGTGCACGACTACGCGAGCGTGGAGATACAGAGGGGCTGCACGCGAGGTTGCCGCTTCTGTCAGGCAGGCATGATTGACCGCCCCGTACGAATCCGCGACCGCGCGCAAATCGTGGACGCGTGTGAAGAACTGGCGGCCAACTGCGGTTACAGCGAGCTGTCGCTCCTGTCTCTCAGCAGCAGCGATTACCCGGAGATCGAGGAACTCGTCTCCGACCTGCAGCCACTCTGCCGCCGACAGAACATCTCTCTTTCTCTCCCCAGCCTCAGGCTCGGGCCGGAGTCCGTTCGCCTGCTTGAGAGCGTTCCCGGACGACGAAGCAGCTCTTTCACTTTCGCGCCGGAGGCAGGAACCGAGCGTTTGAGGCGTGCAGTCAACAAGAACATCACCGAGGACGATGTGTTCAGCACATTGGAGGCGCTGCTCAAGGGTGGCTGGACGAAGCTCAAGCTCTATTTCATGATGGGACTGCCCACCGAGACGGAGGAGGACATCGAGGGCATCACCGACCTCGTGCGCAGGATTGCCCGGGCAGGCTCCCTCTTTCGTTTGAGTGTGAGCGTGAACCTCCTCGTCCCAAAACCTCACACCCCCTGCCAGTGGACGGCGCAGGAGGATGAGCAGCAGGTCTTCTCAAAGGTGGATTTGCTGAAGAAAGGCCTGCGCACCGACCGCGTCAAGCTTTCCTGGTCTGACTCTCTCGTCAGTCAGGTCGAAGCCGCGCTTTCGAGGGGAGACCGGCGTGTGGGCAAGGCAATCCTCCGTGCGTGGCAGCTTGGCAGCAGGTTTGACGCATGGGGCGAGAGCTTCTGCTACGACAACTGGCTGCTTGCCTTCGAGTCCTGCGGGCTCCGGCTGGAAGACTACGCCAACCGCGAGCGCTCGCTCGACGAGCCACTCCCCTGGGCTCACATCGACACGGGAGTCTCACAAGCCTACCTTGTCAGGGAGCACAGGAGGATGAGCTCGGAGGAACTGACGCCTGACTGTCGAACCGAAAGCTGCAACGCATGCGGGCTGCAGCAGTGGGAGGAAGGCTGCGCCTCCAGACACAGCACCGGAACGACTACAGCGCCTTGAGGAAGTCCTCTATGGCCTTGTTGGTCTGGTTCGGCTTCTCCCCGAAGAAGTGGTGTGTCCCTCCCTCAATTACCACCTGCCTTGCCCCTTCGATGTTGCCCGCAAGGTACGCGCCATACTTTGGAGGAGTCATCACGTCCCAACTCCCCGAGAGCACGAGTGCCGGAACGCTTATCTCGTGCAATCTTGCCATGACATCGAACCTGTCACAGCAGAGGAAGTCGTTCACCTGAACTCTGGCTCCCACCTGGGCAATCTCCGCCAGCGCCTTGTGTCTCAACTCGGCATCCATCCCGGTTTCCCGGGTTGCCACTTCGACAACCGTGTCGACGATGCGGCGAAGCTGCGGCTCGATGAACTCGGCCAGCCAGGAATCGGGATCCCGAATGCCCTTTTCAATAATCTGAAGGACATGCGGGGCCACTCTCAGTTTGGCGCCGGTCCCGATGAGGATGAGTCCGCCGACATCCCGGGGATAATCCAGCGCATATTGCAGGGCGATAGCGCCACCGAGCGAGTGTCCCGCAAGCACAGGCTGTAAGTAGCCTTTCCCGGACAGGTATCCATGCAGCCAGGCTGCATACTCCTCGACGCTTGTGCACGCCTCCCCTTCCGACAGATGTCCAGGGAGATTGATAGACTCAGAGCCAACAAAGTAGTCGGTCTGGTGTTTCCAGATGATTCCCGTGTTGCCTGAGCCATGTATGAAGACCAGGTTCATAAGACAATGCCTCCTTCCCTGTGGCGAAGCTCCCGCGCGTCGGCGGCAATCGAGCCGGAACCGGTCGCAGGCTAGCCCACGGCCATCTCCACGCTACCCGTGGCGGTGACCGAGACGACGGTCTCCCCCACTTCAAGAGCCATCAGGTGGACACCTCGCGCGTTCCTGCTCTGCACGGAAATCTGCTCCATCGGGATGACCACGACTTTGCCCGTGGAGGACATCAGCACGAGCGAGCCCTGCGGCGGCACGAGCTGCGCTACGGCGAGCTTCCCGGTCTCCGCCCCGACCCTGTGGGCGCGGAGGCCCTTGCCTCCTCGCCTGTGCACGGGGATGCTGTTGACACGCGTCAGCTTGCCATAGCCCCTCTCCGACACCGACAGGAGGTAAACATCGATGGCAACTGGGTCCATACCGACGATCTCGTCGCCTGCGAGCCGCAGGCCACGCACCCCCCCGCTGCTTCTGGAAGCAGTGCGGAGTTCCTCCACCTTGAACCTGTTGGCCATACCGTTCTGGCTCACCAACACGACCTCTCCGCTGCCACCGACGACCCGCGCGGACACGAGATGGTCATCTTCCCTGAGGTTGATTGCAACAACGCCTGAACGGCGGATGGAGGCAAACTTCTCAAGCGGCGTCTTCTTCACGACACCTCGACGGCTCGCCATGACCAGGAAGCTGTTCGGCTCGAACTTCGGAACGGTCACGAGCGCGGTAATCTCCTCGCTCAGGTCAACAGGCACTACATTCACAATCGCCGTGCCTTTCGCCGTGCGCGATGATTCCTCGGGAAGCTGATAGCACTTGACGCTGTACCCTCGCCCCCGCCCCGTGAAGAAAAGGATGCTGTCATGCGTGTCGGCTACAAGAACGTGCCGCACCGCGTCGTTATCCCGGGTCACCATGCCCATGACCCCCCGTCCGCCACGGTGCTGCACCCTGTAGGTGCTCGTGGGCAGGCGCTTGATGAAGCCGTTGGAAGTCAATGTCACTATCGTCTTCTGGTGCGGAATGAGGTCTTCGTTGCTGAACTGTGTGGCCTCCTCCTCCCATATCTCCGTCCGCCGCTTGTTCGCGAACTTGTTCCTCACCTCGACTACGTCGTCACGAATCAGGCGCAGTATCTTCCTGGGATTCGCGAGCAGGTCTTCCAGATAGGCAATGGTCTTGAGCAGCTCCGCATACTCCGCGGCGATCTTCTCGCGCTCCAGGTGCGCCAGTCGGCGCAGGGGCATATCCAGGATTGCCTGTGCCTGCTCCTGAGAGAATTCGAATCGGGCCATGAGGTTGTCTCGCGCCGCCTCCACCGTCTCGGAGCCCCGAATGACGGCTATCACCTCGTCCAGGTTGTCCAGGGCAATCTGCAGGCCCTCGAGGATGTGCGCCCGTTTCGACGCCTTCTCGAGATCGAACTGAGAACGCCTCGTGATGACTTCCGTGCGGAAGTCGATGTAACAGGTGAGCGCCTCCTTCAGGTCTATCGTCTGTGGCTTGCCATTGACCAGGGCCACCATGTTGACGTAGTAGATCGTCTGCAGAGGAGTGTGCCGATAGAGGTTATTCAGGAGGCGGCCGACCTGCGCCTCTTTCTTGAGGTCGATGACAACCCGCAGGCCTTCCCTGTCCGATTCGTCTCTCACCTCGGCAACGCCGGTTATCTTCTTCTCCTTGGCAAGTTCCGCGATTCTCTCAACGAGTGCGGCTTTGTTCACCTGGTACGGTATCTCGGTAATCACAATCTGCCGCTTCCCGCTCTTGGTGGTTATCTCCTCCACGCGCGCTCTCATGACCACCTTGCCGCGCCCTGTGGAATACGCGCTCCGTATGCCCTCGGTGCCAAGGATAATGGCCCCCGTGGGGAAATCCGGCCCTTTCACGAACTGCATCAGCTCTGCGTTGCCGGCGAGAGGGTTCTCGATAAGGTGCCCTATCGCGTCGCAGACCTCGCCCAGATTGTGGGGAGGGATGTTGGTGGCCATTCCAACCGCGATGCCTGATGCCCCGTTGACCAGGAGGTTGGGAATCCGCGCAGGAAGGACTGAGGGCTCCTTCAGTGAATCATCGAAGTTCGACACGAAATCGACGGTGTCTTTGTCGATGTCGACGAGCATCTCCGCCGCGATGGGAGCGAGCCGCGCCTCCGTGTATCGCATGGCGGCAGGAGGGTCATTGTCCACGCTGCCGAAGTTACCCTGTCCGTCGACGAGGGGGTGGCGGAGAGAGAAATTCTGCGCCATTCGGACCATGGCTTCGTATACGGAGGAGTCTCCGTGTGGGTGATACTTACCGAGAACTTCACCGACGATGCGAGCGCTCTTCTTGTACGCGGTGTTCGGGCGAATCCCGAGTTCCTCCATCGCGAAGAGCACTCGCCGCTGGACCGGCTTCAGGCCGTCACGCGCGTCAGGAAGCGCCCGGGCGACGATAACGCTCATGGCATAGTCGAGGTAGGAGCGCTTCATCTCCTGCTCGATATCAATGGGTCTTACAAGGCCAATACCTGTCACTCGACACTCCCCTCTTTGTCTCCTGGCTTCTCCACAAGCGTGAACCCTTCCAGTAACCCTCTGTCCTCTTCTCCCGAGAAGGACTCCCCTGCCTCGCCCTCACTCATCCCCTCCGTGGAGGCGGCAGGTCGCCGGGCCTGGTCGACTATCGGCGGAGTCTCGACAGGCGACACCCGGTCCAGTTGGCCATACAGCCTGTCAGCCTGCGTGGGAGGAAACGATGCCTGTCCCACCTGGCTCGGGTGCTGGGATTCCTCCCTGACGAGCACCTGAGTGCCGCCCTCACTTGTTGTCAGCACAGTTGCGCTGTATTCGTTCCCGCCCTGCATCAGCTTCGCGAGTCGTGCGCCTTGTCTGGGTTCCAGCTCTCCCAGCAAGTGTCCCTCACTGTCCTCTACATAGACCCGCTGTCCTCGGCGTCGCAATGCGCCAACCCCACCCGCACCAATCTCTCCTATGCGGTCGAGTGCCAACACGTTTGTGAGGACAACAACGCCCGTCTTGCCGACCGCCGAAGCGAAGAACGCCTTCCCGAGTCTACGCGCCCTCTCCTCCTCCAACTGCCCTGCACCCATCCATGTCTTGAGCCGTTCGATGTTCTTCATCGCGATGGAATTGCCTGGGTGTATCTCCAGAGACCTCTGGTACGCCTCGTCGGCCTCGGCGAACCGCCCGAGCTCGATGAGGGCTCTTCCAAGGCGATTGCACGCAGCCACCTCGTCCGGGAATCTCTCGAGTATCGCCTGATTGGCCGCCACAGCCTCATCCCATCTTCCCTCCACCGCCAGGGCTACAGCCTGTTGGCCGAGCTTCCTGCCGAGCCGTGTGCGGTCTTCTTCCTGCTGCAGTGTCACAGTACGTCGTCTCTCCATTGCAGGCCTGAGTCGCTGAGTCACTCCGGCCGGTGGAATTCCACCTCAAACGCACGGTGAAGCGCTCTGACGGCATCTTCCACTCGCGCCTCGCTGATGATACATGTTATCCGAATCTCGGATGTCGTTATCAGCTCGATATTGATATTCTCTTCGTACATCGCCCGGAACATCCGCGCGGCATAGCCGGGCGTGTTCTGCATCCCGGTGCCTATTATGCTCACCGTGGCGAGAGTCTCATCCCTGACGACCTTCGCCGCTCCCAGCTTCTTTGCAACCGGCTCGATTATCGATAGTGCCTTGACGAGGTCGGTGCGCGCAGCCGTGAACGTGACGTCCGTCACGTCGTCGGTACTTGCGTTCTGCACGATGGTGTCAACGCTGATGTTCGCACGGGCCAGTGGCTCGAAGATGTCCTTTGCCGTCCCAGGGTGGTCGGGTGCGCCGATGACGGTTATCTTCGCGACGTTCTTGTCGTGAGCGATGCCGCTCACTCTGTTGCGCACTTCCATGGAAGCCTCCTTGCAGATGAGGGTGCCGGGCACTTCGCTGCTGCTCGATGCCACGAGAATAGGCATCCCGTAGACCTGCCCCAACTCCACAGCCCTGGGCGCCATCACCTTCGCACCGTAGGTTGCAAGCTCCAGCATCTCCTCATAACCTATCCTCGACAACTTTACGGCATCGGGCACTACACGGGGGTCAGCGGATAGCACGCCCTCCACATCAGAGTATATCTCGCAGACTTCCGCTCCCAGGCTTGCCGCCAGAGCCACTGCCGTGGTGTCCGAGCCACCCCTGCCGAGCGTCGTCGTATCCATGTCCGCGGTGACGCCCTGAAACCCTGCCACAATCACTATGTTGCCCTTCTTCAGTTCGCCGACAATGCGCTGCGGGTCAATTCTCTCTATCCGTGCCTTGTTGTGACTCGAATCGGTCCGGATTCCCGCCTGCCGCCCCGTCAGGCTCACGGCCGGGTGTCCATCGCTCTTCAGGGCCATCGCCATCAAGGTGCTCGATACCATTTCTCCTGTGGAGAGCAACACGTCCAGTTCCCGCTCATCAGGGCGGTCGGTCATCTGCCGGGCAAGGGATAGCAATTCGTCAGTCGTGTCGCCCATCGCGGACACGACAACAACCATGTCGTTGCCTGAATCCTTGCAGCGTTCTATGCGCCGCGCAACGTTGCGTATCTTTCCGGCGTCAGCAACGGAACTGCCGCCATACTTCTGGACTATCACTGCCATTGTGGACTCCCTCAGGACGTGAACATCGCCATAATCCGGTGCCCTTCATCGAGAGCGAGCCCTGTGCTCAAGGCCTGGCGTTCCGTGAAACCGGAGGCGCCGTTGCCATCCATGCCCGCACCCCAGAGCAGGAATGGCACAGGGTCTGCGACGTGCGTCCGCACCTCAATCGGGGTGGGGTGGTCAGGGGCCACAAGGACCCTGATTCTCTCTCTCTCAAAACCACGAAGGACTGACACCATTTCGCTGTCTATCCGCTCAATCGCTCGCACCTTGTCCTCAACCGCCCCATCGTGGCCCGCCTCGTCAGGAGCTTCAACATGTGCGACCACGAGGTCACATGTTTCCAGCGCCTCGACTGCCCCTTTCATCTGCCCCGCATAGTCATTCGCAGTGTCCCCCGTAACACCGGGAATCTCGAGTATACGCATGTCGAGCATCTTCGCAAAGCCAAGGAGGAGGTCCACTCCCGAAGTCATGGCCGAACTCAGGCCAAATGTGTCACGGAAGGAGGGCATGGGCGGAATTTGTCCGCTGCCCCAGAAGAGCCAGATCATGTTGGCGGGGGCCTCTCCGCGCGCTTCGCGCTCAAGATTGACAGGATGGCCCTCGAGCACTTCCCGGGACCGAACCATCAGTTCGCGAAGGTAGTCGCTTCCGTTGCCTCTGGGAAGATACTCTCCAATGAGCCCTCCCGGTATGTTGTGTGCGGGAGTGCACTCAGCCTCGAGTGTTTCCTCGCGTCCGCGTATCTTGCAGATATGTCTGTAGCTGATACCAGGGAAGAAGCTCACCTCGCGGTCGCCCATGGCGGAATTGAGTGCCGCGACAAGCCTGTGTGCCTCATCGTTGCTGATGTACCCTGAGCTATAGCTGTTCATCCTGCCATCCCGCACGCTTACGAGGTTGCAGCGGAATACGACTTCGCCGCGCCCTATCGGTATCTCCATGCTGCGGGCTTCAATCGCCCCCCGTCCTCTGTAGTAGACTCGAGGGTCATACCCGAGAAGCGACATGCACGCGCAAGCGCTGCTGGGCTCCATGCCAACCGGCACGGTGCGTACAACACCGACTGTGCCCTCCCGCGCGAGGGCATCAAGATACGGCGTTCTCGCAAGTTCGAGGCTGGTCTTGCCCTCGTGGGCCGGAAGTCCCCAACCTGCGGCGCCGTCCATGATGAGTACGAAGTACTTCATGTTTGCCGCGTTCATTGAAGAACTATATAATAGCATGGTCAAACGGGGCGTAGCGCAGATTGGTAGCGCGCAGCGTTCGGGACGCTGAGGCCGGAGGTTCGAGTCCTCTCGCCCCGACTTCTTTTCAATCCTCCTTTGCTCTTCACCAGTTCCGCCTGATTGCCCCTTTCCCCCTAGAAGCCGCTCTCTCCCCTGTGCTAATATGTCTGGTTGGATGGTATTACTTGGATAGGAGGCTGAATGGCTCTCAAGACTCCCGAACAATACAAGCAGGCACTCAGTAAGCTCAAGCCAAACATGTACAAGTTTGGACAGCTGATTGAGGACACCACAACGAACCCCCACACGAAGGGGACTGTCGCGGGACACGCCCAGTTGTATGCTGCAGCCCTCGACCCGGAGTACGCAGACTTGTTCTCCACGACATCCATCTTGACAGGCGACAAAGTATCCCGCTACCTCGCCATCAACCAGAGTGCTGAGGACATGATAACCAACTGCAAGATGAAGCGCGCGGCCTATCACCTTACCGGCACCTGCACAGGCGGGCGCTGCGCCGGCTACAACGGCCTCAATTCCATGTGGATCACGACGTATGAGATGGACAAGGAGTTGGGCACCGACTACCACGAGAGACTCAAGACCTGGCTCCGCTACGCTCAGGACAACGACATCACGGTTTCCGGCGCGCTGACCGATCCGAAAGGCAACCGGGCCTTCCCTCCATCGCAACAGGAAGATCTCGACATGAACCTTCATATCGTGGAGGTGAAGGACAACGGCATCGTTGTCCGCGGGGCCAAGGTGATGATTTGCGGCACCGCAGCGGCCCAGGAGATATTCATCCTCCCGGGGGCAGGCTACAAGGAGTCCGATCAGGACTACGCGGTCTCATTCGTCATCCCGAAGGACATCGAGGGACTTATGATTGTCGAGGCCCGACACCCCAGCGATACGCGAGAGGCCGAGGAAGGCTTCGACGTTCCTGTCAAGATAGGCGGCATCACGCAGGCCTATCTCTTCTTTGAGGACGTCTTCGTACCGAAGGAGCGCGTCTTCATGTGCAAGGAGTTCAAGTACGCGGGCGCCGCGGTGATGAACTTCATCATGCCCTACCGGGCTGCAATCGGCGGCTGCGTCGCAGGTCAGGGCGACCTGATGTGCGGTGCGGCAGCACTCATCGTGCGTGCAAACGGGCTCTCCACCAGGGTTGTCAACGAGAGGCTCATCCAGATGTACATCAACAACGAGACCACTTTCGCCGTGGGTGTAGCCGCCTCAGCCCTGGGCAAGAAGCACCCCTCAGGAGCATGGCTCACCGACCCGATGTTGGCCAACGTCAACAAGATCCACGTCGGCACTCTCCCGTACGATACGAAGCGTATCGCCCAGGACATATCGGGTGGTATCGGAGAGACGGGCTGCATGCCGTCATACGTCGACTTCATCGACCCCAAGTACGGCCACCTCGTACAGAAGTACCTGAAGGCCTCGTCAACGGCTGAGTCTCGAGTCAAGATTGCCCGTCTCATCGAGTGGCTCACGCTGGGCGCCGGCGTCCCCGGCTGCATGCACGGCGGCGGCTCCCCCGAAGGAGCGAAGCTCATGGTGAGGCTCAACTCCGGCATCGAGACCTCCGTCGCATATGCAAAGCGGCTTATCGAGCTGGAGGAGGACATTTCGGAGCCGGCACCGAAGAAGTAGTATCATTTGTGTAGCATCAGGCGTTGGGCCGCTCTGCGTAGCGGCCCTGCTGCCTGTTTGTACCCGACCACCAGGGCGAGATACCGTATAAGGAAGCAACAGAGGGCACATTTATGAAGGAGGTCAACTAGCCATGGGTAAATTCCCCTATTTTTCGGACGTGCATGAGGAGATTCGAGAGATCGCTCGTGGTGCAGCCGAAGAGTTCAAGAAGACCGCTGAGGAGGCGGACCGGAACCACGACTACAAGATCATCGAAAAGAACATGAAGAGGCTCGCTGAGTTGAACCTCATCGGCATTCATATTCCTACGGAATACGGAGGAGAGGGGCTCGACCTGGTCGGCCACTTCGTGGCACTCGAGGAGATTGCGAAGGGATGTCTCTCCACCGCGTTCTCCTTCAACACCCAGCGGCTGGCGATGGACGGCATCAGGCTTGGTGGTACCGATGAGCAGAAGAAAAAGTACCTGAGTGCGGCCTGCAGTGGCTCAATCCTCTCATTCGCGACCACCGAACCGGAGGCCGGCTCAGATGTCGCTTCTATGAAGACGACCGCCGTCAAGGACGGCGACGAGTGGGTGCTCAATGGCTCCAAGCACTACATCACTAACGGCATATTTGCGGATGCACACGTCCTGTTCGCCAGAACGGACGACGTTGATGGCAAGAAGGCCTTCACCGGGTTCATAGTCGATGGTGACAACCCCGGCATCAAGATCAGCAAGGTCGAGAACAAGATGGGCGCCACGGCCACTCCCACAACCGAGTATTTCATCGAGATCTGCCGCGTGCCTGACGGCGCCGTGCTCGGCGAGATAGGGCTCGGCATGCCCCTCGCCCTTTCCGCGCTTGAGATTGCGCGAATCGGCATCGGTACGCAGGGCCTCGGGCTTATGCAGGTCGCAATGGAACAGGCCATCGCCTACGCCAAGGAGCGCGTGCAGTTCGGCAGGCCTATCGTCAAGAACCAGGCAATCCAGTTCCACATCGCCAATATGTCCTCACGAGTGGAGCTCGCAAAGAATGCGCTGTACCACGCAGCCTGGCTCAAGGACCAGGGCCTTCCCGCAGCGAAGGAGGCCGCCATCGCCAAGGTGTTCGCCACAGAGGAGTGCACGTGGGTCTGCAACATGGCCATGAACGTCCTTTGCGGTCCCGGCTACACCACGGACTACCCTGTGGAGCGGTACTTCAGGGACGCCAAGGTCCTCGAGATGGGCGGTGGCACCTCCGAGATCATGCGCATCATCATCTCGCGGGAAGAGGTGGGCAAGGTATAGTCAGACAATCATTGCCCCCAGGCTGGAAGTAGCAATCTGCAATGTGGACGCTGGGTCCTGACGGGCCCGGCAGATTTCGCCCGGGGCAGAAGAGTCGCAACGCGACAGGAAGGAGGTATGCCGAGTTGCATATCATCGTACTCGTCAAGCAGGTTCCCGATATCGAGAAGGTTCAGTTCCTCAAAGACAAGGGTTGGGTAGACCGGGCGTCCGCTGACTCCGAGATTAATCCCTTTGACCTGAACGCCGTCGAGGCTGCCCAGCAGATGAAGGAGACCCTTGGGGCCACGGTCACCGCGATCAGCATGGGGCCTGCGCCCGCGGAGGCGGTCCTCAAGGAGGCGATAGCCCGCAACGCTGACAGAGGCATCTTGCTGACTGACGAGAAGTTCGCAGGAGCCGATACGCTGGCGACATCCTGCGCTCTGGCTGCGGCTATCAGGAAGGCAGGCGATTTCGACCTCCTCTTGTGCGGAGAGAAGACCGTCGACGGCGACACAAGCCAGGTTGGGCCATCTGTCGCGGAGAGACTGGGAATCCCGCATCTGTCCTTCGTGTCGGAGATTAGCGCTGTAGCGGAGGACAGAATCACCATGGTGGTAGAGACCGCTTCCGGCTCAGTCATCGTTGAGTCGGGCTACCCCCTCCTCATTACCGGTACGAAAGACCTGAACACTCCACGGCTTCCAACCCTCAAGGACAAGCTGAGGGCACGCAAAGCCGAGGTCGAGAAGTGGAGTGCCGCCGACCTTGCGGACATGGCCGACCTCTCGAAGTTCGGCCAGGAAGGGTCCGCCACATGGGTAGACAGCATCTCGGTCCCTCCTGAGAAGAAACGCAAGGGAGAGGTTCTCAAGGGAGAGGACTCGGCCGGCAAACTTGTCGCAGCTCTTGACAAAGACGGGCTGCTGAAGGGGTAGAGTCATGGAAAACAAAGGCGTACTTATCTATGCTGAACAAGAAGGTGGGAAGGTCCACCCTATCTGTTTCGAACTCCTGGGCAAGGGCCGGGAACTGGCAGAGAAGACCGGCGCAACCGTCTCGTGTGCGCTCCTGGGGTCCGGAGTGTCGGATGCCGCACAGGAACTCGTCGCCTACGGTGCGGATACCGTGTACGTGTTTGACGACGAGTCTCTTGCAGTGTTCGACCCTCTAGCCTACAAGCTGAACGTAGCGGGGCTGGTCGGCGAAATCGCACCTGGCCTGGTGCTTTTCGGCGCAACCTTCGCCGGCAAGGCCCTGGCGCCCCGGGTCGCCACGGCGCTCGAGGCCGGGCTCACGTCCAATGGCATCGCCCTGGAACTTCAGGACGACGGCTCTCTTCTCCAAATCCGACCGGCTTTCACAGGTAACTTCCTCGCCAGCATCAAGACCAAGTCCTCCCCAATCATGGCGACTGTGCGATACCGCGCTCTTGAGGCAGGGACCAGGGACGACTCCCGCCAGGGAGCGATTGTCAGGAAGGAAGTACAGACCGTTCAGACAACGGTTAAGGTTCTTGGAAAGGGTGCAGCGAAGGAGTCCAGTATCGCTGCCGCGGATGTTGTCGTGTGCGTCGGACGGGGCCTCAAGAAGGCCGAGGACTTCGCTCTCGTGAAGGAACTGGCCGACGCCCTGGGTGGCGTCGTGGGGGCAACCCGCCCCCTGGTCGACGACGGTTGGATCAGCAAGGACCATCAGGTTGGGTTCAGCGGCACGCTGGTCAAGCCCAAGCTCTACATCGGATGCGGCGTCTCCGGGTCGCCCCAGCACCTCGCGGGCATGCGGGACTCGGGCACCATCGTGGCAATCAACTCAGACCCTTCTGTCTCCCTCTTCCGCATCGCCGACTACTCGGTCGTAGGCGACATGTACGAGATTATTCCGCAGATGCTCGAGGCTCTGAAGAAGTAGCAACGCTCTGTGGAGTCATGAACACAGCAGGGGCGGGCTCAATGAGCCCGCCCCCTTCCTTTGCTTGTCTTGCCCGGATTCCGCTCTGCCCTGTCAGGCCACCTCAGGCCCTGGCTCCTGCCCACAGGTTGTCCTCTCCGAAGACCTCGCCCGAGAGCTTCGCCTTGAGAGTTGCCTCCAGATTGTCCACGGGCAACCGAATCTGCGCGAGCGTATCCCGATCACGGATCGTCACCTGGTTGTCCTCGAGCGAATCGAAGTCCACAGTCACGCAGAACGGCGTTCCTATCTCGTCCTGCCGCCGATAGCGGCGCCCGATACTCTGAGTGTCATCGTATTCCGTCACGAAGTTGCGGCTCAACCTCGCGTGAATCTCCTTCGCCAGCGGCGCGAGACGTTCGTTCCTGCTGAGAGGCAGGAGCGCTACCTTCACGGGAGCCAGCGACGGATGCAGCTTGAGCACTACGCGCGTCGCGCCCTCGACCTCTTCTTCTGTGTACGCATCCGCAAGGAATGCCAGCACCGACCTGTCGGCCCCGGCAGACGGCTCGATAACGTACGGTGTGTACCTCTCGTTGGCCTGACTGTCGAAGTAGCTGAGGTCCTTGCCGCTCCACGACGAGTGCTGAGTAAGGTCGTAGTCCTGGCGGTTTGCGACGCCCTCCAGTTCAGACCAACCGATGGGAAACCGATACTCAATATCAACGCAAGCCTTTGCGTAGTGGGCCAGTTCGTCCTTCTCGTGCTCCCTCACTCTCAGGTTCTCCTGCCGAATGCCGAGCCCCACATACCACTGGAAGCGCTCGCTTGCCCAGTAGCGGTACCATTCTTCGTCGGTCCCCGGCTTCACGAAGAACTCCATCTCCATCTGTTCGAACTCGCGCGTACGGAAGGTGAAGTTGCCGGGTGTTATCTCGTTGCGGAAGGACTTCCCCACCTGGGCAATCCCAAGAGGGAGCCTCTTCCGCGAGGTCGTCACGACGTTCTCGAAATTGACGAAAATCCCCTGTGCCGTCTCCGGCCGGAGATAGACAACGGCTGCTTCCTCCTCAACCGGCCCCATGAACGTCTTGAACATGAGATTGAAACGCCGGGACTCGCCAAGTTCGCCCCCGCAGGCGGGGCACTTGTCCGTCTCAAGGTGGTCGGCGCGCCATCTCTGATTACAGACCTTGCATTCAGCAAGAGGGTCGCTGAAGCTGTCCAGATGCCCACTCGCCTTCCATACGGTGGGATGCATCATGATGCTGCAATCGAGGCCCACCACATCGGCCCGCTGCTCAACCACGGACCGCCACCAGGCGTTCTTCACGTTCCGTTTCAGCTCAACGCCCACAGGGCCATAGTCCCAGCAACTCCCAAGACCCCCGTATATCTCGCTGCTCTGGAATATGAAGCCCCGTCGCTTGCATAGAGAGACGAGCTTCTCCATGGTGATGGTATCTGCCATTGCTGTGTGACCTCCGAGCGTTCTAGATTAGCAGCTTGCTTCGTGGAGCGCAAAGGGACAGCGCCTTGCGGGCGCGCCCGCAGGAGCCCGCGAGAATGGCCTGTCGAAAGCTGTCGCTCCTGACCGCGATGCGGGCTATTTGGCTACGGTCTTCGCGAATGCAGGAGCAGTGCGGAGGACTGCGGCTATCAGTTCTTCGCCGGGGTCAATGTACGCGTAGATGACGTTCGTGCTTGAGGTGAAGGAGAGATGCTTGACCATGGAGTAGTCCTCAGCCTGGATCTGCTCGGCCCAGTGCAGCAGTTCCTTCTCGCCGCGCGGGTCGAGGGAAAGGAGTTCGAACTCCACTCCGCCAACTGTCACGTCGCGCTTCCGGAACTGCTCCACGTGCTCTATCCCCGGCGGAATCAGGCGGTACTGTCCCTTCTTTATGAGATGCCCCTCGCCCGGCACACTCCTCTTGCATTCAAACACGATGTAGAGCTTGTCGTGCCGCATCGTGAAGCGCGCCACGGGGTAATAGAGCAAGCTCATCCTCGGCTTCAGGTGGAGGGTCGCCTTCACCACCTTGATGATGTCGTCCTTCACCTTGTACTCCGCCTTGTATCCGATGTAGCCGCCGACCCAGGTGTAGCTCTGGTCAATGGGCTTCAGGACCTTCTCGGTCGCTGCGGCGCACATCCTCATGAGGGTGGCATTCTCCCTCCTGCCAAAGAAGTAGGAGGCGGTTATGACCAGCGCTGCACCGATGATGACAGGAAGAATCCAAGAAGAGGAGTCCATAGCTCTAAGTCCTTTCTTCCCTACTGCCCCGCAGGAGGCAGTCCTCACAGCGGTCAGCAGGGACACTCACAGGTGGTTCTCCGGGATCCAGCTCTCGAAGTCAAGCCGCCGCTCGACGCCTTCGATGGCCTCCAGGCCCACGGGCTCCACATCCATGAACGGCAATGTCCTCACGGGGCACCGGAGCTCAGTCTCTATCTCGCCCACCGTACGCTCGTCCGTCAACTTCATGCCCACTTTGTTCACTATGACCGGGCCAATGGACATCCCGAGCTTTCCAATCGTCGCGAAGGCTCGCTTCGTCTCGAAGAGTGACAACCTGTCGGGGTTCATCACCGGCATCACCCGGCTTCGTGTTGCGTCGGACTGCAGCGCGCTGAGGCTGCGCATGCGGCTGACATACTCGTTCAACTCCTGCATGACCTTATCGTCTCTCTCCTCCGTAGCCAGACGGAACTCCTTCCCCTCAAGCACGAAGCGCCGCTCTCCCTGGATATTCTCGACTGTGCGGCGCTTGTCCAAGATCTCCCGTCGCAGACGCGTGAGGTGCTCTCCCCAGAGAAGGGACACACGGGGAAGGGCAAGCACCCGGAGCATCAGGCCGGTGGGAGGAGTGTCGAACACAACGATATCGTAGCGCCCCTCCGCGGCACGGAGAAGCTCTTCCATGGCCTGAAGCGTTGCGTACTCCTCGATTCCAGGAGAGAGCTTCAGTGCGTCCAGATAGCCCTCGATGTTGATGACTTTCAAGTACGAGTACATCTGCTTCAGCCTCTGAGAACTGTCATCGAGGTAGCGCGTTATGGCTGCCTCCATGTCCACTTCGCTTGCCCAGAGATGCGAAGCAATCTCCTGCGGCTTGTCTGAGAGGCGAGTGGCCAACACGTCCCCGAGGTTGTGCGCCGGGTCAAGAGAGACGACGAGCACGCGGAGTGTTCGGGATGCATGGACGGCAACGGCGGCGGCACACGTCGTCTTGCCGACGCCGCCCTTGCCGACCGAGTACACAATCCGTATTGCCATCTTAGTCGATGAAGAGGCCAGCTATCTGCCCTGAGATGTCATCAAGGTCCCCTGCCCGCCTCCGCATCACGTGCATCTCGCGCACCATGTGCGGCATCAGCCTCAACGAGAGGTCCGACGGCGGGCTGTGCATACCCAGAAAAGAGCTGAACAGAAGCAGGGCTAAGATGTTTTCCAACTCCCTGAGTTCGAACTCCACGTACTCAGTTGAGTTGGATCTTAGCCCGCTTCCAAAGCTCCTAACAATATCCCACAGGATCTTGAATACCAAATGTCCTACTTCTGAGGTCCTCTCTTCAGCGCTGCAACCGTTTCAATCAGAAGGATGACGGCCAGCACGACCAGTATCACCATGAAGCCGACGGTCAGCGGACTCGCAGTGGAGCCCAGGGCCACGATGTACCAGATCATGGCGGCGAACACGGTCACCCAGAGGAAGAAGGCAGGGATGAGAGTGACCCAGCATTTCTGCCCGCCACGCAGCACGTTGGTGGAGAAGACACAGGCCCCCATGAGGGCCACGGCCGCAAGCATCTGGTTGGCAGCGCCGAATGCGGCCCAGATGGCAGAGAAAACGCCGCCTGTCGTAGCCATGTACACACCAACGCCGCCCGCGATTGCGGACGCAACCCACTTGTTGGTGAAGAACTTGAACCCTCCACCCGCCTGACTGGACGGGCTCGTCACAATTCGTCCCAGCAAGTCCTGCCATGCGAAGCGTCCAAGCCGACAGGTCGTGTCGAGGGACGTCAGGGCGAACGCACAAATCACAAGAGAGGCGAACGTCATACCGAAGTCAATGGACATGCCAAACGCCTGGTTGGCGCCCATGGCATACGCCTCACTGAAATTCGCGATGCCTAGATTTGTCCATCCGGCGACGCCAACAGCGGCCGCCTTGACACCGGCAACCTTGAGTCCGAACGCCCCGAGAGAGGCAATCACGATAGTAGACAGAAAGCCCTCCGTCAGCATGCCACCGTAGCCGATTCTCAGAGCATGAAGCTCATTGTCCAGCATCTTCGACGTAGTGCCGGAGCCCACGACTGCGTGGAAGCCCGAGAGGGAGCCGCAGGCGATGACGAGCGGCACCGTGGGCCAGAAGGGTGATGGTTGGCCACCAATGGTGTAGGCCGAGAAAGACGTGAACGCCGGCCAGGTCAGTGGCGCATTGATGAGGAGGAATGCAACACCGCCGATGGCAAGGAACGCCACCAGCAAGTACGCATTCAGGTAGTCTCTCGGCTGTAGCAGTATCGTCACCGGCAGTGCCGCAGCCAGAATGATGTAGACCAGGAGCACCCAGATCCACGTCATCTTCTCCGCCACTATCGGGATTGATTGCGAGCCGATAATCGCTGCCACCAGCAGCACCAGACCGAGTATGGTCATGGCGACAAGGCTCTGCTTCTTCCAGTAGAGAAGGTAGCCTATGATGATGGCGATGACGATGAACAGGATGGACGCTGTGGCCACCGGTGGAATCGACGCAAATAGGCCCGACACGACGTTTGTGAACGCCGCGATGACGAGCACCATCGCTATCCACACGAAGATACCGAAGATAACGGCAACCCTCGGCTTCATAACTTCGCCGGCGATCCACTGCACAGACCTGCCGTCGTATCTCACCGAGGACAGCAGCGCCATGAAGTCATGGACCGCGCCGATGAACGCATTGCCGAACCATATCCACAGAATGGCAGGCGCCCAGCCCCAAGTGATACCTACGATGGGGCCGACAATGGGGCCTGCGCCCGCGATGGACGCGAAGTGATGGCCGAACACGACAGGCCACTTCGCAGGAACATAGTCCACCCCGTCAAACAACCTGTGTGCGGGAGTAACGTTCTTGGCGTCGAGTTTGGCGATTCGGGCTACGCGCTTGCCGTATATGAGGTACACGGCCACGTAGATGACAACCGCCAGGACAATCATCAAAGTGGTACTCACCTGCTCTCACCTCCTTTCCGAAATGAGATTACCCGGATAGATGGGGAACAAGGGGAGCTGCAGAAAAGGACGCGACGACACCAACACTGCTACATATGCCTCACCTCCACATGGCCCTTCCGTACCTTCCATATATCGCGAATCGATGTAGTAGGCAACATGCTAGTTCCGTCCGTATCATTTGTCAATAGGTGTCACGATGCCGTAATCCGTGGATTGATGGAAAGGGTGGGTATATGTGGGCTTTGCCGCCACGCTGAGGCGGTTTCTTGGACGGTGATGGGCCGTTGGTCCGGCGTCGAAGACGCTCAGTATCAACCGGAGAGCACGGATGAGAGCAAC
>JAUVZB010000007.1 GCA_030602785.1 Dehalococcoidia bacterium | reverse complement strand
CCACACTGACGGTGAGGCTACTCAGCGTAGGGCAGGGTTGGTGCGCCATTTCACGAAGGCCGGGAGTGCGCGAAGCGTGAAATGTAGGGGCAGGCGCCTCTGCGCCTGCCCGTGGTGGGGGCGATGGCTGCAGGTGGAGGTGTTGGTGCAGCCAACCGCCGACGGTGCACAAACCCGTGGCGGGCGGACACAGAGGTCCGCCCCTACACCAGGGAACTCGACCGTGAATGGTCATAATGAGTGGCGTGTCGGCAGCGCGACATGGCCGAGCTGCTCCCTTCGTACCAATACCAAGGGGGCTGTTTCTCCGACAGGCTCCTAGGCCCTCAATCACTTCAGAACGGAACCCGCCTGCCCGGGCTACCGCCTTCGGTAGCAATAACTGTGAGGCACCTGCTTTTCCTCCTTTCTTTGAGTTATTCCTTACCCAAAGCTACAGAGGAAAGCGGGTGCTTTCAACTTACCCCGCTTCCATCACACTTAACAGCGTAGAACCCTGCAATTCGGGCTATTGACAAGTCCAGAATCATGGGCGTAGAATGCTTTTGGAACGGCATTCCAAAATGGAAATCAAGAGTCTCACCAAGGCCCTCAATGTACTCGAAACACTAGTCGACCGCGGAGAAATGCAGGTCGCAGAACTCTCCGAGGCGCTAGCGATGCCCAAGACGTCGATCCATAGGATGCTCACGGCCCTCGAATCGAGAGGGTACGTCCGGCAAGACCAACGCAGCCTCGGCTACTCCGCATCCCTGAAGCTGTTTGAGTTGGGCAGGAAGATAGTGCAGAAACTGGAATTCGTTGAGCTGGCCAGCCCCCTTTTGGTGGAGCTTGCAGGCAAGACAGGTGAGACTGTGAATCTGGGTATTCTGGATGGCATAGAAGTCATCTGCATACACAAAGTGGAGAGTCCGCACCACCTAAGAATCGAGCAACCTCTGGGTTCGAGAGAGAAGGCCTATCGTGCTGCGATGGGTAAGACAATCCTCGCTTTTCTGCCAACACCCCAGACTCAGAGGCTCCTCAGAGAACACCCTATCGTCGTGAGTACCGCAAAATCACTCGAGAGCGTTGCCGCTATCGAACATGAACTTGAACACATACGCAACTGCGGTTATGCAGTGGATGACGAGGAAGGCACCTTGGGAGTGCGATGCGTGGGAGCTCCAGTCTTCCAAGGCGACTCAAGAGTGGTGGCAGGGATTAGCGTTGCAGGCCCAACCGTGCGCATGAATGAAGCTCAATTGCACGATTATGCGGTTCTGGTACAAGACACCGCTAGAGAGCTGAGCCGACAACTGGCAACAATATCATAGAACGCGCCCAGACATAGTGCTAGGGATGTGAGTGGTCACATGAGAGGAGGTTGCCTTCGAGGTCACGAATCAGGGATGTCGAATGTGGACCGCACAACAATTGCAGGGAGGTACATAGAAATGCGAAACAAGTTGCGTGGTGTTCTGGTTGTCCTGGCAGTGGTTGGTGCACTTGGGATGGTGAGCTGTGCTCCAGCTACTGTTGACGAGCCCTCATCTGATACTGCTCCCGCTGCACCGGCCAGCGAGCAACATGAGTGGAAGCTTCAAACTCTTTCGACAACGGCGATGCGGCACTACGTGGCCGCAACCCGCATAGCCCAGAGAATCACTGACATGAGCGGTGGGCGGTTGACGGTTGAGGTGTATCCGTCTGGCGCTGTCGTGCCATCCACCCAAGAGCTTCAGGAAGGTGTCGAGCAAGGCGTCATTGAGGCTTGCGTCGCAGGCCACATGAATCAGTTGAACCTGTTCCCAGCGGCAGGTCTCTTCGACCAAGTGTCCGGCGGAATGACATCTCTCCAGTTCCAGATGTGGTATTTGGTGGGCGGTGGCAACCAACTGGCGGCACGCTTGTACGAGCCGCTGCAGAACTCGGTTTACGTCGGCTTGGCCAACGTCGACCCTCAAGAGATATTCTGTCACTCGACTAAGAAGCTGGACTCTCTTGAGGACCTGAAGGGGCTCAAGTTCCGGACCGCGGGGGACGGCGCACTCATCCTCGGTCGGTTGGGCGTATCAGTAGTGACACTGCCTGGTCAGGAACTCTACGAGGCTGCCCAGCGAGGAGTCATTGACGCGTTCGAGTATGGAGGGCCCGCAGTCAACTGGAACATGGGTTTCCAAGAGGTGTCTGACTATCTCTATCTGTCACCCGTCCGAGCTCCGACATCGGCGAAGGCCTTCTTCGTAAACGCCGACGCCTGGGAAGCGCTCAGCCCTGACCTCAAGGGAATCGTGAAGGTTGCATCACAGGCAGAGGCACTTGAGTGGTACGGCGAGGAAATCACACTCGACTATGGTGCACTGGGCAAGTACACGGCATACGGCAATGAAGTTATCAATCTTCCACAGGAGATAGTGGATGCCTTTGTTGCTGAGGCCACGACGTTCTTTGACGAGAGGGCAGATGCTGATCCGTTCGCAAAGGAAGTCATTGAGTCACAGCGAGTTTTCAAAGAGATTTGCGTAGCGCAGGACATAGGCTAGTCGCTCTGCTCAACAGGGTTGAAGGCGTTGCGCGCTTCCCCCACGCCACATCGGCGGGGGGGAAGCGATGCAAGTCAAACAGGTTTGTCTGGAGAGAGAATGAGAATCATCTTGCGAGTTATCGACTCTCTGAGCGAAGTCACCGGGAATGCTGCGCGTTGGATTTGTCCGGCTCTTGTGTTGGTGCTCTGCTTCGAAGTCACAGCACGATACGCTTTTGATTCGCCGACAGCATGGGCAACTGAGACAGCCAGTATGCTCGGTGCGACTATCGCAGTCGTCGGATGGGCCTACACGCTCAAGCATGACGGCCACGTAAGGGTCGATGTCTGGTATTCCCGCATGTCGACCAGGGGAAAGGCTCTCGTGAACATCGTGGGCTCGATAATCTTGCTATTTCCAATGTGCTTCATCCTTACGTACATTGCTGCTGACCGCACAGTCCACGCTTGGACTATGGGCGAGGTATTGATTGAGTCTTCTTGGTACCCACCTGCCGGTCCACTTCGAACAGTGATGTTCCTAGGGCTGTCGCTTTTCACGCTACAAGGAGTGGTTCAATTCGTCCACGACTGCCAAGTCCTCAGGAAGAATCACCATGACTGAGATTGCTCCAGAGACTGTGGTTCTTGTGATGTTGGGGGGACTCTTGGTGGCGGTGATGTTCGGGTATCCCCTGGGGATCACCGTGGGGGCCATAGGCTTCGTTGTCGGGTACCTGGTGTTCGGCCACAGTGCGTTTGATTTGATATACGCGAGGATTTTCGCGCAAGTTCGCAGCTATACTCTTCTGGCAATCCCGCTGTTCATCTTCATGGGCCTAGTACTTCAGCGGTCGGGAATCGCCGACACGATGTATAGCGCGTTGTATGTGTTGTTCGGAGGACTGAGGGGAGGACTGGCTATTGTCACGGTATTGGTCGGGACTGTGATTGCTGCATGCGTGGGGGTAGTTGGGGCCTCAGTGAGCATACTTGCTTTGGTCGCGCTCCCGCCCATGGTGAAGCGAGGCTACGACAAAGCACTCGCTGCCGGAGCAGTGTGTGCGGGAGGAACCCTCGGCCAATTGATCCCTCCGAGTGTTCTTCTCGTTATCTACGGGCCGATGGCCATGATCTCGGTGGGGAAACTATTCATGGGCGCCATTGTGCCCGGGCTTCTGCTCTCTTTCCTGTATTGCCTCTATATCGCCGTCAGGTGTCTCGTCCAACCGCACCTTGCACCAGCAATACCGATTCGGGAGAGAAATGTCCCCATGTTGGCGAAGGTCACGACTGCCGTCAAGTCACTTGTTCCGCCAGCACTGCTCATCCTAGCGGTGATGGGGAGCATTTTTCTTGGCATAGCCCCCCCCAACTGAGGCGGCTGCCGTTGGGGCCTTGGCTGCGATAGTGATGTGTGCGGCGTACGGAAAGCTCAGCTGGGAGACATTCAAACCAGTATGTCTCCAGACTCTTCGACTCACAAGCATGATATATCTGATAGGGGCAATGTCGTTCGCCTATACCGGGGTGTTCCTAGGGGCTGGAGGCGGAGAAGTTGTGAGGGAGTACATTGCAGCTACTCCTGGCGGCAGGTGGGGTGCATTCATCGTGATAATGGTCATCATCTTCCTGTTGGGCTTCTTCATAGACGTTATCGGCATTCTCTTCATCATGGTGCCAATTATCAGCCCCTTAGCCCCTGCTCTTGGTTTTGACCCAGTCTGGTTCGCAATACTCCTTATGTTGAACCTTCAGATGGCGTACATGACGCCTCCGTTCGCAACAACAATATTCTATCTTCGTGGTATTGCCCCGCCAGAACTGGGACTCACGTTGGGTGACATCATCCGAGGAGTATTCCCGTTTGTTGGCATCATCGTTGTGGGCATGCTCCTTTGTGCACTCTTCCCTCAGATGGTCCTTTGGCTTCCGGCACGAATGATCCCGTAGGACAACTCAGTAGGAGGTTCGGTATGCAGTGGATAACTGAAGCAGAAACGAGGACCCCCGTAGTCGAGAACACAGATGTTCTTGTCTGCGGAGGGGGCGTTGCCGGGGTTGCGGCCGCCACTTGCGCTGCCCGCAATGGGGCAAAGGTGATGCTGATCGAGCGATACGGATTCCTTGGTGGCCTTGCAACAGCTGGATTGGTGATAACCCTTGGGCCCATGAACAACGGCATCAACAACGAAATTCGCAAGACGCTGGAGAGTTCGAAGTCATATCTCAAATGTAGCAATCTGGGGGAAGCAACCGAAACAGCAACCCTGATTGCGGTTGACCCGGAAATACTCAAGTACGAACTGATGGGCATGTTGCTGCGCCAAAATGTCAAGCTCTTGCTCCATACATACATCGTTCGGACCATTGTGGAGAACGGTTCCTGCCAAGGAGTAATAGTAGAGAACAAGGCAGGAAGGGCAGCGATTCTCGCAAGGACCACAGTAGATGCGACCGGAGACGGTGACGTAGCTGCCTCCGCAGGAGCTCCATACGAAACGGCGGAGGACCTTCTCCCTGTAACTCTCATGTTCAACATGGCTGAGGTTGACATTGACAGAGTCATGTCCCAGATCGGCAATTGGGGCAAGCTGCGTCGGGTTGTAAAGGAGGCTGTAGAACGCGGCGACCTGCCATTTGACCTCGACCTCCAGCCCAGTGGGTATGCGCCTGGTGTGTTCGCGGCGAACCTATGCTATCCACGGGAGATCAACGTGTGGTCGGGCAGTCTGCGCGGAATCAACGGACTTGACCCCGCACAGCTGACTCGGGCCGAAGTCATCACCAGGGAACACGCCATGAGACTTGCGGCCTTCCTCAAGGCGAACTTGGCTGGTTTCGAAGACGCTCGCATCGAGTACACCGCAACACAGGTCGGCGTGCGAGAAACTCGGAGAATTGTCGGTGAAATCATGCCATCGTTCAATGAAGTGATGACACAGAGGTTCAGCGACACTGTCGCGAAGCCATACGCAGACAGGGAAATGAGGGTCCCCTACAGGTCTATTGTCCCGAAGGATGTGGACAATCTCTTCGTAGTAGGAAGGTGCATATCCGCGAAGCAAGACGCAATGGTGCAGTTGCGCATAATCCCTGTGTGCTTCGCAACCGGTCAAGCGGCTGGCACCGCAGCAGCACTGGCCCTCAAAGAGGGAGTCTCCCCGAGGGAACTCAACGTTGCGCTGTTGCAGGAAAACCTGATGGCGCAAGGGGTGGATTTCGGCTAGGTTTCGAATGTCGGGGGTTTCCATTCTTTGGACGTGCCGCCCATGGAAGCCAGTCATACGTGGGCCCTGCACATTGCCACGCGGGCATGAGTGCGATGTCGGGTTGCAGGGCAGGCCTTGGAGACTTCAATCTCATTTTGTGCTCAGAGAAGCGGTCTTGCGTCGAGGCAGCGCCAACAAGATACCTTTGCAAAAGGGAGGAGGAACAGATGTCGACTCACAAGATGCGAGGCAGAGTCCAGACGGTGCTTGGAGCGATAGAGACTGAGCGCCTTGGAGTGACGCTGCCTCACGAGCACTGTCTCTTCGACCTCGCGATGTGGTTCGCCGAGCCCGAGAGGTCGGGCGAGCGCTTCAGAGCCTACGAGCCAGTCTCTCTCAAGAACCTCGGATGGGTGCGCTACCACCCATACAACAGTAGAGACAACTGGGTGATGCTAGATGAGCGCGTGGCGATCAGGGAATTGACACGATACAGGCAGTTCGGCGGACAGTCTCTCGTCGACATGTCCAACCATGGACTCGGCCGTGACCCGGAGGCTCTAGCACGGATTTCGCGGGCTACGGGCCTGCAGATTGTGATGGGCTGCGGCTACTACCTTGAACCACTTTGGCCGAAAGGCCTTTCAGAAGAAGGGATGGTCGAAAGCATCGTTGGGGACATCACAGACGGGGCGGACGGCACCGGTATTCGTGCCGGCATTATCGGGGAGATAGGCATTGAGCGGTTTGGTCCCGAAAGGCCCATGACAGCCGGGTGCCACATGGCATTGAGGGCGGCGGCACAGGCGCAGGCAACGACTGGCGCTCCGGTCAACATCCATCCTGGACACAGCCCGGTTTCGCCTCTTGAAATCGTGCGCTACCTAGAGAAACACGGGGCGGACGTAACGCGGGTCGCCATCAGTCACATCGATCGCACTGTCTTCTTGCACGACATGCGTGTTGAACTGGCGAGGACGGGATGCTACCTCGAGTACGACATGTTCTCCTTTGAGGGCTGGCACCAGACCCGTCACGTTCTCTCCGAGGAGAACCCTGTGCCAGTGGAGGTGCCCAACGATGCGGCACGCGTGGCGGAGATCGTTCAGCTTGTTGACGCCGGGTTCATCGACCAGATACTGATTTCACACGACCATTGCAGCAAGCATCGGCTTTGGAATTGGGGCGGCCCCGGTTATGCGCACATCCTAGAGAACATCGTGCCCCTGCTGCTAGTCCGGGGCCTTACGCGCGAGCAGGTTGAGACCATCATCGTCAAGAATCCCGCGCGGTTCCTGACATTTGTCTGAGAGCGGCAATGCCCGCGCGGTACACAATCAAGTGTCCTCAACGGGAGAGTGCTTCTGGTGCCCAAGGGCGGTGGTGCAGAAACGTAGGTAATGAAGGCGTGGGGTTGATGCCCAGGGCCAGCGCCGATAGACCATTCTTGGGGCACGAGACCTGGGTCTCAGAGTGAAAGACGCAATACGAACAAGGCAGACCGTCTCAAATAACACCGTGCTGAGCACAGATAGCAGCCCGAAGGAAGGAGAAGAACGGAATGTGTTTTCAGGATGACAAAGAGCTATTCGACACCATGGAGCGGAAACTCTATTCCTCGGTCATCTCCGATGTGATGGACAAGCTCGGCTACAGGCACCAGGCGATGCGCGCCGACATAGACCCGATGTGGCCCGGAGCGGTGGTCGCGGGCAGGGCGCACACTTGCCTCAGCGCAGACATCTACGAGGTGAAGGAAGACAACTACGAGAACGAGATTGCGGCCGTGGACTCCCTGAAACCGAACGATGTATTTGTCGCCGGCACCAACTCCTCGACCGAGACGGCCCTCTGGGGCGAACTGCTGTCGACCGCCTCACGCGCCCGCGGCGCGCGGGGTGCCATCATTGATGGGTACACACGCGACCTCGTCATGATACGGAAGATGGAATTCCCCGTGTTCGCGACGGGCACAAGACCCCTTGACTCAATGGGCAGGAGTATCGTTCTTGAATACGGCCGTCCCGTCATGTGCGGCGAGGTGCTGGTCAATGAGGGTGACATCGTCCTCGCGGACATCGACGGAGTCATCGTCATCCCCAAGGACATAGAGCAGGAGGCCATCAAGCTGGCATTGGAGAAAGCAAGCGCGGAGGACACCGTCCGCGACGAGCTCCTCGAGGGAGCGATGCTCGGCGAGGTCTGGAAAAGACACGGCGTTCTGTAGCTGTCCGGGGCCGGAAACGGCCCCTGCCACCATTCTGCTTCACGCAGCGGGTCGGCGTTCAGACTGACGGAGCAGGTGCAATGGAGCCGTTGCTGCCGAGAAGGTGCCCGGCCAACGAACGTCCCTCCAGCCGCGACCCTCTCAGCCTGAAGCCTCGCTCGAATCAGGGTGCCGTGCTGATAAATGGACACCGCCCCACACGGCGTCAGGACCCCTATCGAGCCAGTGCACAACCACCCGGTTGCGCCAGGGCAGGGTCTCATTCGCAGCCGCGAAGAATCGAGTCTGCCCGCACGTGCCTGACTCGACCGCATACCTGCTTGCCCGTTCCTGTATCCCTCTCCCTCGGTGTTGACGCCCCTACAACACCTGAATAGACTTCGGGTGCAGGCTTCTCTCTTGGCCGCCCCATCGACCCCCTATGGCCTTCCCTGCAACGACAGCCAGTCTCGGGAAAAGGAGTGAATCGAAATGGACTTCAAGAACGAAAAGGAACTCTTCGACACGATGGAGCAGAAGCTCTACTCTTCTGTCATCTGCGACGTGCTCGACAAGCTCGGCTACAGGAACCAGGCGATGCGCGCCGACGTCGACCCGATGTGGCCGGGTGCTGTCGTTGCCGGCAGGGCACACACATGCCTGAGCGTGGATATCTATGAGACGAAAGAGAACCACTACGCGATGGAGATAGAAGCTGTCGATACTCTGAAGCCAAATGACGTGCTTGTCGGCGGCACCAACTGCTCGACTGAGACGGCCCTCTGGGGGGAACTGCTCTCGACCGCCTCGCGAGCCAGGGGAGCGCGCGGCGCAATCGTTGACGGCTACGTGAGAGACGTAGTCAGAATAGCGGAGATGAAGTTCCCCTTGTTCGCAACGGGCACAAGGCCACTCGACTCCATGGGCAGGAGTATCGTTCTTGAATACGGCCGTCCCGTCATGTGCGGTGACGTGCTGGTCAATGAGGGGGACATCGTTCTCGCGGACATCGACGGTGTCATCGTCATCCCCAGGGCCATAGAGCAGGAAGCCATCAAGCTGGCACTGGAGAAAGCAAGCGCGGAGGACACAGTCCGGGATGAGTTGCTCACGGGAGCGCTCCTGGGCGACGTGTACAAGAAATACGGCGTTCTGTAGCTGCCAGGGGCCCGGAGACGGGCCCCGTTCTGTGTACGGGCATCACAAGGGGGGGAAGGCATGAAGATTACGAGTATCGAGGCAATCGAGCTACGACTGCCCGAGGAGGACATTGTCGACAAGTGCTCCTCAGGACAGGACGCGCTCATCGTCAAGATTCACACGGACGAGGGCATCACCGGTATCGGTGAGATTGACTCGTCATCGCGCGTGGCGAAAGCGGCCATCGAAGCGCCCTTCAGTCACTCAGTCACGTCGGGACTCGGTCGCCTGCTCATCGGGGAGGACCCGCTCGACATGCGCGTCCTTTGGGAGAAGATGTACCAGGCGACCTTCTACTACGGCAGGAGAGGCGTCGTCATCCACGCGATGGGCGGCATCGACATGGCTCTCTGGGACCTCGCCGGCAAGTACTACGGGAAACCTGTGCACCAGCTCCTTGGCGGCGCATTCCACAAGAAGATTCGAGCCTACGCGAGTATCCTCTTCGGCCGCGACGGCGACGAGACAGCCGAGATAGGCCGCAAGTGGGTCAGCAAGGGCTACACCGCCGTCAAGTTCGGCTGGGCGCCAATGGGCGAGAGCGAGAAGGTGGACCTCAACCTCGTCGAGGGCGCACGCCGCGGCGTCGGGCCCGACAACGACGTGCTCATCGACGCCGGCTGCTGCTGGGACACGATAACGGCTATCCGCCGGGCACGGCAGTTCGAGGACTTCGGCATCCTCTGGCTCGAGGAGCCGCTGCAGCAGGACAACCTCGATGGCTACATGCAACTCAGCAACAGCTCCCGCATACCGATTGCGGCGGGAGAGGGCGACGCCGGCCGGTATGCATGGCGCGACCTCATCGAGCGCGGCGGCATCCACATCGCCCAGATAGACCTCGCCCGCAACGGATTCACCGAGGCGATGCGCATCGCCGACTTCATCGAGGACAGGAGTCTCCGTGTGGTCAACCACTTCTACACGACCGGCATCAACCTTGCCGCGGGCCTGCAGTTCCTGGCCGCCCGCAAGTCGACATTTGTCCTCGAGTACTGCGTTGAAGAGACTCCGATGCGGTGGGATTTGACGAAGCAGAAGATGGAGATAGATGCCGAGGGTTATGTCCACATACCGGAAGGCCCCGGACTGGGTATCGACCTCGACGAGAATACCGTGGACAGGTTCCGCGTCTCCTGACGCGAGAGCGAAGGAAGGAGGGAGTGTATGGCTATCGAGGCAATCATACTGCACCCGACGGACAACACGGCTGTGTCAGTCACCGATCTGCCTGAGGGCAAGGAATTGGACCTGAAGGCAGGGAGCGAGCTGCGCTACGTGAAGCTCGTCGAGCCCATAACCTACCAGCACAAGTTCTGCGTCACCCCCATCAAGAAGGGGGAGAAGGTGCTGAAATACGGGCAGGTTATCGGCGAGGCCACCGCGGACATACGCGTGGGCGAGCACGTTCACATCCACAACATGGTCGGCCTTCGAATAAAGGCCGCATCGAAGGCGTGAGAGGAGGGACCGATGGAATTCTGGGGATATCCAAGACCGGACGGCACAGCAGGCACTAGAAACCATATCGGAGTCATCGTCAGCGCGGCGTGCGCCAATGACCCGGGCATGTGGATAGCGAACGCCGTACAGGACTGCAAGCTCTTCACCCACAAGCAGGTCTGTGGGCTCATCCCTCCTGACAAGGAGGTCGTGGAGCGAGCTCTCGTCAACCTTGGCAGGAACCCGAACCTGCACGGCGTCCTCATCGTCGGGCCGGACTGTGCCGACTCCGATCCCGACGGCATTGCCGGGCGAATCGCGAGCACAGGCAAGCCTGTTGACGTATGCAAAGTCCACACGGAGGGCGGCGTGATGGTCGCTGTCCATCGGGGCATCGACTCCGTGCGCAAGATGGCGTCGGATGCCTCGCGCATCCGGCGTGAGCCCATGCCGTTATCAAAGCTGCGCCATGGCGTCGAGTGCGGCGGCTCAACGCCCCTCTCGGGTGCGGTCACGAACGCAGCACAGGGACACGCACTCGACCTTGTCATCAAATACGGTGGCAACGGCGGCTTCAGCGAGAGCCCGGAGGTCATCGGCGCAGAACATATCATCGCGGCCAGAGCAGTCAATGACGAGGTCAAGCAGAAGATGATCAAGGTCGTCGTCGACTTCGAGGAGTGGCTGAAATCGTCCGGCATGGACTTCCTGCGGGCGAACCCCGACGCGCAGAACGTCGAAGACGGAATCAGCTCCATCGAGGAGAAGGCGCTTGGCGCCATCCACAAGGGCGGAACCACCCCACTCACCGAGGTGGTCGACTACGCTGAGATACCGGAAGGCAAGGGCATGTGGTTCATGAACACGCCCGGCAACGACATGATGTCGGTCACTGGCCTCGCCGCCGGCGGCTGCAACATAATGACTTACTCGACGGAGGGGGCGGCGCCCTACGGCTTCCCCTGGGTACCCGTCATCAAGATAACGGCACGGAAGGACCACTTCCGGAAGTACCCCGACCTGCTTGACTACCTCGTGGATATCGAGTGGGCACTCACCGACATCGACGCGGTGGGCCAGGACCTGTTCAACTTCATGCTCGAGGTCGCGAACGGGCGGAAGACGCAGAGCGAGATACTCGGCTACACCTGTGCTCAGGACATCTGGAGAGTCGTCCCCGCCTCATAGGAAAGGCCGAACAAGACGCGGGGCGCGCCGCCGCAGACCAGCGGCGGGCACCCCGCCCTCACAATCTTGCCAGCCCTAGATGAGGCCCCAATCCTCGAAACCCTCGCGAATCACGGCGAGGTACTCGCGTGACGGAGCCAGTTCGGCTGCCCGCTCCTTCTTGTAGTACATGACCGCCTCGATGGCGTCACCCATGTCGTTGAACACGATGACGCTCATCCGGTCGTAGATGGTCGGATACCCCTCGTGCCGGTCGAGCGAACGAAGGCACTTCTCGTCTATCTCGTACACGCCTCCCAGGACCTTCTCTCCCCTCTGGAGGCGTACCGTCGCAGTGCCACCCTGCCGGCTCCGCGAGCCACCCGTGAAGACGAGCGTGTAGTTCGGAAGCCTCGCGCTGAAGCGGCGTTTCGCTCCCGGGCAGCGCTGCTGCATCTGGCGTGTGCTCAAGTTTGAGCCATACGCGAAGTAGTTCATGGCTCGATGCCGTTGATAGGTAGCGCGGCCGCGGCCCTCATCTCGAACGGGCCTGTGGCATTCGCTAGCACTTCACGCTATCCGCCAGCTCGGCGAACTGCTCCATCGGAATGACAGACCACGTCTCGGTCTGGATGCCGGGGTCGAGATACGAGATGGCCAGAGGCACACTCGCTGCCTTTTCCTGGTCGGGCGCCTCAAACACGAAGGCCATATCGTATGGTCCCAGTATGCCGTACGAGCCGATGAGCTTGATTCCGCTGCCTTCGATTCGTTTAGCGCTCTCCTGCCACTCCTTGCAGAAGTTGGAGATACTCTTCGCCTCTTGGTGCGTGAACCTCACCATAGTCATATACATCGCCATGGGTGGACCTCCTGTCTCTCTCCTCCGGCAATTGGTTCTTGTATCACGGGACACCTGGCTTTTCAAACATAGCAATAATGCCCCTGCGCCGGCGGACTGCCGACGGAGAGGCATCGTGTGGGCAAGGCTGGCGGCCCTCCTCAACTAGAACAGAATCGCGATAAGCCCGACGATAATCAAGTAGATACCAACGAGATAGTTCAGAATCTTGGGGAAAAGCAAAACAACAATCCCGAACACAAGGCTGGCAATACCAAATACGAGTCCTGCTCCAAACGGCACTGTCCTTACCTCCTCTACACCATGCTCAGTCTATTCTGCCAGAAACGGGATTTCCCCACAACAGCCCTGGAGTCTCCCCGAATTCACGCGATGCGCCCCATCGCAAGCGCCGCGGCGCCGAGCAGCGGAGAGTCGTCCCCCAGCAACGCGCTGCGTATCTCCACATCACAGGCATCGGCCACATAGGCCCGTTCTTTCGCCACCGCCGCCGCGGGGCCCAGTAGTGCCTCGCCTATCTTCGACAACCCTCCACCGATGAGAATCAGCGACGGATTGAACAGGTTGATGAGGTTGGCCAGCCCCACGCCAACGTAGAACGCGGTCGTCGCTATCATCTCCTGCGCCAGGGCATCGCCCTGCTGCGCTGCGATGGACACGAGCTGTGCGTCTATCTTCCCGAGGTCTCCCCCCACAAGCTCGCCTATCGAGCTGGCCTCTCCTTCCTCGATGCGCAGAGCCGTCCGCTCCGCGAGCGCCCGCCCGGATGCGAGCGATTCCCAGCAACCATGTCTTCCGCACGGGCACTCAGGCCCATTCACGTCTATGACCATGTGCCCCACTTCGCCGGCGGCCCCACAGGAGCCTTCGTAGAGCTTTCCTCCCGCTACTATGCCCCCACCGATGCCGGTGCTCACCGTGATGTAGACCAGGTCAGCCACCGCCCGGTTGAGCCCGAACTGCCACTCGCCAAGTGCCGCAAGCGTCGCATCGTTCCCGACCCGCACCGGCATTCCAAGGCGTTCCGAAAGCATGCTCCTGAGTGGCGTACGCCGCAGCGAGGGGATGTTCGGGGAGAACACGACGACTCCCTTCTGCGTGTCAATGATACCCGCGCACGAGACACCCACCGCGCTTACATCAGCGATAGCGGCTCCGGCAGCGCCAAGCACCTGCTGCGCCAGACCACCCACCGCTTCCACCAGCACAATCGGGTCGTCAGTGTCCGGCGTCGCAACGCGCCCCCGCGAAAGCACTCTGCCTGCGCCGTCAACGAGCGCGGCCGCTGTCTTCGTGCCTCCTATGTCGATGGCAAGAACTCGTTCATTCTGTTCGGTCTCATTCATGGCGCGAGCATACTACGGGCGAACGCTCCGCATTGTCAACGTTGCGACGAAGTGTCTACAATGTAAGGCAGATGATTGGATTCAACGAGATACGCAAACTTGCCCGGGTGACTCCATCAAAGATAGTCCTCCTGGTCATAGACGGTGTCGGCGGCTTGCCTCACCCGGAGACAGGCAGGACCGAGCTTGAGACAGCACACAGCCCGAACCTCGACCGTGTCGCGCGGGAGGGCATCTGTGGCATGCTGCACCCGGTGAGCCAGGGCATCACCCCCGGTAGCGCCCCGGGCCACATGTCTCTCTTCGGCTATGACCCCGTGAAGTACCAGTTCGGCCGGGGCATAGTGGAGGCGCTCGGCCTGGATATCGAAGTGGGACCGGGCGACGTTGTCGCCCGCGGCAATTACTGCACGGTGGACGACTCGGGCCTCATCTCCGACCGCAGGGCAGGACGCCTGGCAACCGAGCTCAACCACGAGCTGTGCGACCTGCTGAACGAGGGCGTGAAGGTGGAGGATATCGAGATTGCTCTCTTCCCGGGGAAGGAGCACCGCTTCGTCATACGTCTCCGGGGTGAGGGACTGTCACAGGAGGTGGCAGATACCGACCCTCAACACGAGGGAATGGAGCCTCTGCCGGCACAGGCGCTTGACTCCACGGGCCGCAGGACGGCCCTTGTCGCGAACTCGTTCATCGAGCAGGCCTGCGAGCTGCTGAAGGACAGCCTCCCCGCCAACATGCTCCTGCTGAGGGGTTTCTCTCAGCGCCCGGACTATCCCTCGCTCCGCGACATCTACCGCCTCACGCCGGCCTGTATCGCCACCTATCCCATGTACCGCGGCGTCTCTCGCGTCGTGGGCATGGACATACTGCCGGTTGGCGAGACGCTACAGGACGAAATCGAGGCGCTGCGCCGGAACTATGACAGCTACGACTACTTCTTCGTCCACTACAAGAAGACGGACGCGCGGGGCGAGGACGGCGATTTCGACGCGAAGGTGAAGGCGGTGGAGGAGCTGGATGCCGCTCTGCCGGCCCTCCTCGACCTGAAGCCCGATGTGTTCATCGTGACCGGTGATCACTCAACGCCGGCGGGACTCGCAATGCACAGTTGGCACCCTGTGCCGGTGGTGCTGAGTGCGCTCTACTGCAGGACCGACGAAGTGGCCGAGTTCTCAGAGCAGGCTTGTCTGCGGGGTGGTCTGGGGCAATTTCACGCCCCCGAGTTGATGCCGCTCGCGATGGCGAACGCGCTGAAACTCAACAAGTTCGGAGCCTAGCTCCACGGCGCAGGTCGCTCTTCCTGCTCCGCTTCTTCTCTCTCGAGTTCGCTCTCGAGTTCCTCCATTATCCTTGCCGCCCGCGGATAGCCGATGCGAAGCCGCCGTTGCAGGAACGAGGCAGATATCTGCGCGTGTTCCGCAGCAAGCTTGCGCGCCTCTTCCAGCATGGGGTCTTCGACTGGAATCCTCCGCCCCGGCCCCTCTGCGACTTCGTCGAGGTCGACGATAGGCTTCTCGGGACGACGCTGTCCGACCCAGAACTCCACGAGCTTTTCTATCTCGGCATCACCCACAAAGGTGCCCTGGAGACGCTTCGGCCGGCTGGCTTCGCTGGGCAGATAGAGCATGTCGCCGCGTCCCAGCAGCTTCTCCGCACCCACCGTGTCAAGGATTGTGCGCGAGTCGACCTGCGACGTGACCGCGAAGCTGATACGCGTAGGGAAATTGGCCTTGATGAGTCCTGTGACAACGTCGACAGACGGTCTCTGCGTCGCCACTATGAGGTGTATTCCGGTTGCACGCGCGAGCTGTGCGAGACGGCAGAGCGCGTGTTCCACCTCGTCAAATGCCGTCATCATCAGGTCGGCCAGCTCATCCACAACAAGGACGAGGTACGGCAGCGCCTCGCCGGGGAGACGGTCTTTGTTGTACGCCTCGATATTGCGCGCCTTCGCCTTCGCGAACTCGCGGTAGCGTCGGTCCATCTCGACACCCAACCAGCGCAACACTTTGACAGCCTTGTCCGAGTCGACGACAACCGGCGCCGCCAAGTGCGGCACCTCTCCGAAGGCGACCAGCTCCACTCGCTTCGGGTCTACGAGCAGGAAGCGCAGGTCGTCCGGGCTGTTGTGCATCAGGAGGCAGCAGATGATGGAGTCGAGACAGACCGTCTTGCCGCTTCCCGTCGCCCCTGCGATGAGCAGGTGTGGCATCTTCGTGAGGTCGCCGGCGACGGATTCTCCTCCGGCGCCCTTGCCGAGAGCCACCCCCAGCTTCGATCTCGCTTGCACCTTCTGGAACGACGGGCTCTCTATGACGCTTCGTAGCGCCACCGAACCGAACGCCGAGTTCGGCACCTCGATTCCAACCATGGATTTGCCTGGAATGGGAGCCTCGATGCGTATGCTGGGGGCAGCCAGTGCAAGCGCCAGGTCGTTGCCCAGCGCCGTTATGCGGTCGACTCGGATCCTGGTCCTGGACACCTCTTCCTGTCGCTCTTGACCATTGTCAACAACCTTCCTGTACTTGCGGAGCCAGCCCGGCTCGATACCAAACTGTGTCACGGTCGGGCCGGTGTTTATCTGCACGACCTTTCCCTCAACACCGTAGCTCTCCAGAGCTTCCTCGATATGCCGTGCGCGCTTGTCGATCTCCTCCTGGTTCAGCACCGCTTCCTTCGGCTTCTCGAGTACATCAACCGGTGGAATCCGCCAGCCTCCGACGGTCATGACCGGCTCGCGCATCGGTTCGACGGCCGGAGCCGGAGGCGGCTCGGCCTCCTTCCTGCCGATACGGAATGCCCGCTTCTCGGGCGCCAGCGTGGGCACACCCGCCGAAGCCCTCGACATCTCATCGGACCTTGCCGCAGCCTTCGCCTCTGTCCGCACGGGCTCGTCCACGGGCAGGACCGACCGGCTCGCCGGCTCCCGTGTCACCAGCCTGTCATAGCTGACTACGGGGGAAGGCCGCACCGGCCGTGGTCGCGGACGAAAGAGCCAGCGCATTGTGCGAACAAGCGGCTGCGGCGCCACAAGAATCAGACCCAAGACAAACAGTGCGGACAGGCGCACGGCCCCCCACACGCCGGGCGGACCCGCTATCGCCTGGCCAACCTGGCCGCCGAGCGTTACCGTCCAGAAGATGCCTCCAGCCGGTCTCAAGAGTCCGAGAAAACCCCAGAGGGCGATACCTGCGAGGGCTGCGCCGAGAAACACATTCCAGCGCTGCGCGAGCGGGCCGAACCCGCTCCAGATAAGCCAGATCAGAATGCCTATGGCTACAGCAAGCAGTATGAGCCCCAGACCGAAGAGCGACAGGAGTTGCTGCCAGAGACCCGCCCCGACGGAGGCGAGCAGCGGGCCGAACATGACTGCCGCCGCGCCGACAGCGATGACAAGCAGCAGCCGGCCCACTACCTTGAGTGGCACCCCGCGGCGCGGCGGTCCTGTCTCACTCCGCCCGCGCGACGCAGATTTCCGTTGCCTCGACTTCACAACACTCTTGCGCGCTCTGCTCGCCATATCTGCTTACACTTCCGTGACGATGGGGACAATAACGGGCCTTCTATGCGTCTTCTCGTAGAAGTACCTGGCCAGGGCCTCTCTCACGCTGGCCTCCATGGCACCGCGCCCCTTTCCAGTTCCCTGGCTGTGCGCGATGGCACTCGCCACGGCCTTCTGGCCTCCACTCCACATCTCGCTGCTCTGCCCCGCGTCTACGAAGCCCTTGCCTACTATCTGTGGCTCGCCGACAGGCTGGCCTGTCCCGCGCGAAAGTACAACGGTCACCACTACCACACCGTCGCGGGAGAGCAGCCTGCGGTCACGTAGCATACCGCTGTCCAGCTCTGCCGTGATGAGTCCGTTGGCCATGATATCCCCTGCGGGAACCTTGCCCGCAACCTTCGCTCCATTCACGCCAATCTCGAGCACGTCCCCGTTGTCCAGTATGAAGATATTGTCACCCGCGATACCCATGTCCTCGGCAAGTTTCGCATGCCTGGCCAGATGCCGGTACTCGCCATGTACGGGCATGAAGTACTTCGGCCTTACGAGATTGAGAATCGTCTTCAGCTCCTCTTCACTGCCGTGCCCGTGGACGTGAACCCGCGACTGGGGCCCGTAGACGACATCCGCCCCGAGCCTGAAGAGCTTGTTGATGGTCCTGCTCACCAGCGCCTCGTTTCCGGGAATGGGAGTCGCCGACATCACTACAGTGTCGCCGGGCATAATCCGCACCTGGGAGTGCTCTCCATTGCCCATGCGCACGAGCGCCGACGTGGGCTCCCCCTGTGTGCCTGTCGTAAGGATAACGACTCTGTCAGGCGGAAGGTTGTGTACCTGTTCGTACTTGCTCAGTGTGCTTGCAGGGATTCTCAGGTATCCCGCTTCCGAGGCAACCTTGACCATTCCCTCCATCGAGCGACCGGTGACGAAGACGTGGCGCTTGTACTTGGCGGCGATGTCCATCGCCTGCTGTATCCGCGCCACCAGGGAGGAGAAGGTTGCGATAATGACCCTGCCCTGCGCTCCGGCTATGATACGGTCCAGGCTTTCCGTCACGGTCTGCTCGGACGGCGTGTAACCGGGCAATTCGGCGTACGTCGAGTCGGAAAGGAGCAACAACACCTGCTGAGTGCCGATGATCGCGAGGCGGTGCAGGTCAGTCGGCTCCCCAATGACGGGGTTGTGGTCCAGCTTGAAGTCCCCTGTATGAACGATGGTCCCGAGTGGCGTCTGGATAACGAGCCCCGCAGCGTCAGGTATGCTGTGACACACGGGGAACATCTCCACGGACATGCAACCGAGCCGTATTACATCGCCCGGAGCCACCTCGTTGATCTGCGCCTTGACCTTGACACCCTTCTGCTTCAGCCCCATGCTGATGAGCCTGGCGCTCAGCTTTGTCGCGTACACGGGCACATTCAGGGACTGCAGCAGATGCGGGACTGCGCCGATGTGGTCCTCATGACCATGCGTGATGACGAGGCCGCGAACCCTGTCCCTGTTCTTGAGCAGATAGCTCGTGTCCGGAATGATGATATCGACGCCGAGCATCTCCTCACTCGGGAACATGAGCCCGGAGTCGATGACAACGATGTCGTCTCCGCACTCCAGCAGCATCATGTTCTTGCCGATCTGCCCCAGTCCCCCCAGAGGGATGAGCCGCAGACTCGGCGGGCTGGATTTCTTTCTTGATCGGCGGCGGCGCGAAGATGAACGTGACGGCTGTGTTGTCTGTGGGGAGCTCTGAAGCGAGTATTTTTCTGGCATGGCTCTACCTAAAAGAGATCCAGCTGCCGGCCACTCTCCTCGGTCACATCAGTGAAACTGCCGATGTCTCTGAGCAATTGTGGGAGCCGGCGCATATCTTCTTCAATCACCTTTCGCAGGCTGCCCTGGTGGAGGGCCGCCGCAGGATGGTACATCGGGAAACACAGCACATCGCCAATCTTGCGAGGCTTGCCGTGCACTTTGCCGATGCTTTCGGTGGCTATGTAGCGGGCCAGCGAGTAGCGGCCCAGCGTCACTACTATTTTCGGCTGTATCAATTCAATCTGCCGGTCGAGCCACGGCTTGCACGCCTTGATCTCGGCGGGAAGCGGGTCGCGGTTCCCCTGAGGCCGGCACTTGATGACATTCGCGATGTATACGTCCTTGCGGGAGAGACCGATGGATGATAGCAACTCGTCGAGGAAAGCTCCGGCTGCGCCGACGAACGGCCTCCCTTCCCTGTCCTCATTGAACCCGGGCGCTTCGCCGATGAAGAGAATGTCAGCGTCCTCTGCTCCTTCGCCAGGCACAACCCTGGTACGCAGTTGCGCCAAGTCACACGCCTGACAGCTCGCCATCTGGCGACAGAGCTCAGTGAGAGCCGACATCCAGAACTGATACTAGCATCATGGCTACGGGTGGTCAATTGCGACCAAAGTCACCCTCGTCATCCTCGTCGCTCTCTTCTTCCTCCCCGCTCCCTTCCTCCTGCTCCCAGATAGGCTCGGTGAACTGGTCGATATACGCCGCAGTCGCCTGCTTGGATATGACATCCATCTCCGCCTCTGACTGCTTCGCCATCGCCTCCAGCTCGTCCGTGTCAACCTCCATGTCGAGCATCTCGGCGAAGATGCTCAGGACGGCGAGCGCCGCCTTGGGATGCGCCATCTGCGTCGCGAAGCCGGGAACCTCTCCCAGCAGACAGAGCCCATCGATTCCTCTCTCTTTAGCCCTGCCAAGCACCAGTCCATTAAGCCCCGCAATACGGAGCGTGCCTCGCAATACAACGCTGTGTCTGCTGAACTCATCGAGCAATTCCTGCCTCGTCGCTACGCCCCAGACCTTCGTCTCCTCGGTGTAGTGTATCTTCGTAACCGCAGCGGCGCAGCTGAATATCCTGCTCACGCCAAGCTGCTCGGCGGCGTCAAGGACCGCCTCAACCATCTCATAGCCCTTTGATCGAGGCTGTTCCTCGCCGATGAAGAGCACGAGCCCGGTCTTCGCATCGGCATCCTCCCAGTAGTAGAACTTGCTCTCGGGGAAGCGCGGCCGCTCAACAACGTTGTCCTTGACCATCACGCCGACGGGCTCGAAGAAGTAGACCGGGTCTATCTCTCCTATTTCGTGCGCCCTCAGCTTTTCCTTCAGATAATGCGCCAGGATAGGCGAGACGTTGCCGATGCCCGGCCAGGACGCGAGCATCACGAGTTTCTCGGCCTGCGGTTGCTCCGTCAGGGTAATGGTCGGGTTCTTCTCAGCTTTGCGCCCGGTCATGCCGCACCTCCTCTCGCGGACACAGAGACATCGTCACACAGCAGCGAGGGCGTCCGCAGGCTGCCACCAACCCAGCGCCGGTCACTGCCGACTGCCGCCACGTGGCGCAGAACATCCATGATGTTGCCGGCAACCATCGTGTCCTTGACTCTACCAACTATCTCGCCCTTCTCGACCTTGTAGCCAAGCAGAACGTTGCCTCCGAAGTCCCCCGCAAGCAGGTTGCCCTGGTTCGCGCCGATCAGTTCCTCCACGACAAGTCCCTCATCCATTCCCGCAAGCATCTCTTCGAACGTGACTTGCCCCTCGTCCAGCACGAACGCGCTCATCCCCGGCCTCACCTGGCTGCGGGCATTCGCCCGCTGTCCGCTGCCTGTGCTCTCCGCACCTACCTCGGCCGCAGTCTGGAGGTCGTAGATGAACTCGCGCACAACGCCGCTCTCGATGAGCCGGATTCGACGGCGGGGTGTTCCCTCATCATCAAATGGAGTGCTTGACGGTCTGCCATCAAGGGTCGCATCATCCCACACTGAGAGCCCGGCATCAAATACCTGCTCTCCCTGCCGATTCGCAAGCCGCGACGCTTTCTCGACGACGTTCTTGCCGTTGAACGCCACCGCCAGCGGCCCCAGCAGTGCGGCGCCGACGCCAAGTGGCGTGAACAACACAGGGTAGTTGCCCGAACCGATAGAGGCAGGACTGGACGCAAGTTCAATCTGCCGGAGCATCGTCCCGGCGACAACATCCGCGGCGAGGAACAGGTCACTGGAGCTGACGGCATCGCCGACGAACAGCATATCCGTGTCCTCGACGCGCATACCTTCCATGGACAACGCAAGTCCCGTTTGCTGGAACGAGCTATCCAGCCCGTTGCTGTTGATGATACGCACGCTGCCTACATGCCTGGACACCAGTCCCTCGCACTGTATGTCGCCGTAGCGGCCGGCGACGCGCTCGATAACCCCGGCGCCCATCTCAATCATCGGCCCGGCCTCGAGGGCGGCCACTCTCTCGTCAAATATGCGGATGGCCGGCAATTCCCGGGCACCCGGAAACGCGAGCCGTGCCGGCGCGCCGAAGGACGATGTCTCGACGGCCATCGCGACCAGCTTCTCCGGACTGAAGGCTCCACTCGCGGACGAGAAGCCTATCCTGCCGTCCCGGACGAGTCTCAGCGCGACGCTGCTGCTCTGCCTCGTCTCGACCTGCTTCAGCCGGTTGGCTTCGAAATGGACAAGCCTGCTCTCCGAACGGACCTCGAAGACCTCCGCCTGCTGTGACTCACGCAGGGCCAGCTCGAGCAGCTTCTCCATCACCGGCCCCCTACGATACAGCGGCTGATGCGAATGTGGGGGCTGCCATTCGATACCGGCAGGGGCGACTGCCCGCCCTTGCCGCAACCACCACCCTGGTTCATCTCCAGATCGTTTCCGATAGCATCGATGCGATCGAGCGTCGTGAACACGTTGCCGGTCAGCACGACCGGACGGAGCAGCTCGGCCAGTTTGCCGTTGCGTATCATGTAGGCCTCGCCCGCCGAGAACGTGAACATCTCGAGGCTCGTCTGCCCGCCGTACCAGTCCTTCACATACACCCCCTCTTCGATGTCGGCGAGCATGTCGTTCAACGACACGTCGCCGGGCTCGATATAGGTGTTGCTCATGCGGACAATGGGGCTGTGCCGGTAGCTGATGGCGCGAGCGTTGCCGGAGGGAGTCTCGCTCATCCGCACCGCCGTCTCCCGTGAATGCAGGCGGCCGACCAGCACTCCCTCGCGTATCAGGTCTGTCCGCTGGCCCGGGCTTCCCTCGTCGTCGTAGGCATAGCTACCCCGTAGCGACGGCAGCGTCGCGTCGTCAACGATATTGAGATGCGACGCCCCGAACTTCCGGCCCAGCGCCATCAGCCTCCTGAGCTGCGGGTTCTGATAGACGAGGTCCGCCTCAGACAGGTGCCCGAACGCCTCGTGCGTGAATACTCCCGCAAGGACGGGGTCTAGAACGACCGTGTACTCGCCGCCTTTCACGTTCGGTGCGTCGAGAAGCGCGGCCGCGCGCCTCGCCACGTCCCGCGCCTTGTCGTGGAGCGCCACGATGGCGGCGAACTCCCCGACGCTTCCCAGGCTCACTCCGGCCTGCTGCACCTCGTCACCGTCACGGGCAATCGCGGTGAGGCGGAGCGAGAGGTCGGGGACCCTCTGCTCGATGTAGCTGCCATCCGAGGCAGCATAGCGCACGGTGCGCTCGGCATCGGCGTAGGAGACCTGCGAGCTCTGAATCCTCGGGCTGGACATAATGATATCGTTGTACTCGTCGAGAAGCCCCTTCTTCTCTTCAAGGGGCACGGCTGCCACGCTTCGTGCAGGCAGACAGGCCACACTGGCCTCGCATGGCTGCCGCTCCGGCAGCACGAGAGCCTCGCCACTCGCGTGACGCGCGTCCTCGACTGCGCGGGCAACGCTCTCGCGCAGGGCATCGGTGTCGTTGAAGCTCGCGAATCCCCAGCCGCCGTCCACAAGCGCGCGGACGCAGCCGCCGGTGTCACTCGTGAGGCTTGCCTCATCGAGCTGCCGCCCGCGGTAGTTGATGCGGGACACGGTCCGCTCTTCGTAGCGGATCTCGACGTAGTCCGCGTTGTGATTGCGCAGTGCTTCAGAAAGACGATTTCTCATAGGGAGCCAGCACCGTGGGGATAGTCGCAGGTGACATATTCTATCGCACGCGGGACGGCGGGGGCAAAAGCTGTCGCAGTCCGGCGCTATCTGCCTCGCCAACTTTCAGCGCGTCCCGCTGAACAGCATGTTCGTCGCATACACCGCCACTCTCCACGAAGAACGTGGCATTTCTTCCGCACCCGGACCTCGACGAGTCCCTCAGGATCGACGTGAACACCGACGTCGGCACTGAACAGCCCTTTTCTCATCTTCTACTCCCCTTTTCCTGGTTGCATTTCCCCCGGCAAACGCTGCGGTGGTTAGCGTTTCCTCCCCCCCTGAGATATACTTTTTATTGCAGACAGGGCGTTGCTTAACCCCACCCACAACCTCTGCGCTTCGCCTCTGTGTGCTACTGATTTCGCAAGGAGGGCGTGCGGATGAGGTCAAGCCTGATCGGAAAGATTGAGAAGGCCAGACGATATGCGAAAGAACCGGGCCGTGTGACGTTGAGTGGCCTCACGGCCGATTTTCATGGCGAGAACGCCGAACATAAGCTCAGCTACTCCGACGGCAAGTGGAGTTGCACCTGCTCTTTCTTCGGGCAGTGGGAAACCTGCAGCCATGTAATGGCACTGCAGGAGATGTTCAAACTGGAGCTTCCTAAAGAGGCTCTGGCATCCTTGCCCGAGGAGTAGGCAGCGGCTCAGCACCGTGCCGGCCCGTTCTTACGTCGGCGGGCCGCCCTTCCAGCACATGTACATGCCTTCCTCCTGCCACAGCCGCAGCACGTCCGCTACAAGATACAGCGACCCTGTCACGCAGACCATTCCGTCACTGCCCACCATCTCTCCCGCCCGGATGAGCGCCCTTCCCGGTTCCATCTCTGTCACCACGCTTATGCCGAGACCACCGAGGCGGGCAGCGACATCACGCGGCTCTGCCGCTCGCGCCTGCGTTGAGCGGGTCACGACGAACCGTCCCCCCAGCCTCACCAGCTCCGCTGCGGTTCCCTCGATATCCTTGTCGCCGGAGAACCCGAGAACAAACACCGTGCTCCCTCGCACCCTGAGCGCGTCGAGACTCTCAGCCAGTCTCCGCATCGAGGCAGCGTTGTGCGCCCCATCCAGCAGCAGGAGAGGATGTTCGCGCAGCACCTGGAACCTCCCGGGCCACTCCACATCACCCAATCCACTGGCCATGCACTTTTCATCGAGGCAGAGATCCCGTCCACGGAGCGCCTGCAGCGCGGCTACAGCTGTGGCGACGTTCTCAGCCTGAAAGGAACCGGCCAGAGAAACCCGGACACTCCTCACTCCAAACGAGCCTTCCACACGGACGCTCTGTCCCGAGAGGTCCTGGTCCTCAACACTCCAGCAGACATCCTCACCGACCCGCACAAGCTGGACGTCCTTATCGCGACAGACGGCCTCAATCACCCGTCCAGCCTCCGGTAACTGGGGCGCACTCACCACGATTGCACCGGGCTTGATGATTCCCGCCTTCTCCCGGGCTATCTTTTCAACCGTATCGCCCAGGACTGTCGTGTGTTCGATGCTTATGGGTGTTATGACACAGAGGTCCGGCGTCACTACATTGGTCGCGTCCAGCCTGCCACCCAACCCCACCTCGAGGACCTGGACCTCGACCCTCCTTTCCCGAAAGTGGCAGAAGGCGAGGATGGTCAGTATCTCGAAGTAGGTTAGACGGCGCCCGCGCGGCTCCGCGAGAACATCATCCAAGTACGGGCGGATGGCCTGCAATACAGCATCGAGTTCCCCTGGAGAGACACAAGCCCCGTCCACCCTGATGCGCTCGCCCAGGTGGAGCAGGTGAGGAGAAGTGTAGAGTCCTGTCCTGTGGCCGCACGCGCTCAACGCGCTCGCAACCATCGCCGCAACGCTGCCCTTACCCTTGCTCCCTGCAACGTGAACCGTGCACGGCGCCCGGTGAGGATCACCCAGACGGCGCAGCAGTTCGTTGACGTGGCCGAGGTCGTAGCCCGCCGAGGCGAAGCCGAAGCCGGGCACCACCTCGTAGTTGACGAATGAGTCCAGGTAGCGCTCGACGCTCGAGTAGTCCACGCTGATAGCCGCCGATTATAGCACCGCTGCCCATCGCCTCCTTGCAACGTGACGGGGCTACCCCTACAATACAAGCACTACTCACCCGGAGGGATACGGCGTGGCACAGCAGGTGTACTACGAAGACGTTGCGGAGGGTCAGGAAATCCCCGCGCTGAAGAAGCATCCGACAAGGCGTCAACTCGTCATGTGGGCGGGCGCATCGGAGGACTTCTACGAGATTCACTACGATACCGATTTCGCGAGGAAGAACAAGCTTGACAACGTCGTCGTGCACGGCCGTCTCAAGGCCGCATTCCTCGGCCAGCTCCTGACGGATTGGATAGGCCCCGACGGCGCGCTGAAGAAGATGAGCTGCCGCTATAAGGGCACGGACCCGTCGAACGAGGACATGTCAATCAGGGGCACCGTGACGGCAAAACGGGTGGAAGGAAACGAACACCTGGTCGACCTCGACATCAGGACAGAGAGACCGGACGGATCGATAACGACCCAGGGTTTCGCCACGGTATCGCTGCCGTCGCGCGGCGCGTGACGGCTACCCAGACCACTGAAGGAGGTTGTCGCTGTGAACGAGAGACTACTCACACTCGAAGATATGCAGAAGTTCATCGGCACCGAGGCGAAGCCTCACGTGCTGCATGTAGAGAAGGAGCTGGTGCGGCACTTCGTGGAGGCCGTTCAGGACCCGAACCCCCTGTGGACCGACGAGGATTACGCGAAGGCGACCCGCCACGGCGGCACCATCGTGCCGCCTCATATCTTCTGCGCGTGCATGACAATCGCCCGCTGCAGCCCGGAGGCGGGGGTGATTCCAATCCCCGTCCCCGAGGTGCCGTTGCCCAGGGAGAACACCCTTGAGGGCGAGGAGGCGTGGGAGTTCTTCACTCCACTGCGAGCAGGAGACGTGATTACCTCGCGAACGAAATTGACAGACGTCAAGAGACGTGAGGGCCGGCTTGGCGAGATGTTCATCCTCGTGTACGAGGCCGAGTCTGTAAACCAGCGAGACGAACTCGTCGCGCGCAGCACTAACACCATCGTCAACTACTAGGCCAGGGAAGACGGCATGAACTTCCAGACAAAACTCCGAGACGCCATTGCACGCAACAACAGCCTGCTCTGCGTGGGACTGGACCCGAACCCGCGTCTCATGCCTCCAGGCGTGACAATGGCTCAGTTCAACCGGGCAATCATCGACGCGACGCGTGACCTGGTGTGCGCCTACAAGCCCAACCTCGCGTTCTACGAGGCAGCCGGACTCGAAGGAGTGCGAGCGCTCGAGGAGACGCTCGCACTCATACCTTCGGACATCCCCACCATCGGCGACGCCAAGCGAGGCGACATCGGCAACACCGCGAGGGAGTACGCGAGAGCCCTGTACGACCACTTCGGCTTCGACGCGGCTACCGTGAGCCCGTACCTCGGTTTCGATTCCGTTGAGCCGTTCACCAGCTACGAAGACAAGGGAGTGTTTCTCCTCTGTCGCACATCGAATCCGAGCGCAAGGGACTTCCAGGACCTCCGGGTAGACGGCCGTCCGCTGTACGAGCACGTGGCGGAAAAAGCCCGCGAGTGGAATGTCCACGGGAACATCGGCCTTGTCGTCGGAGCCACCTATCCGGACGAACTGGCACGCATCCGGGAGTTGTGTCCCGCGATGTGCCTGCTGGTGCCCGGTATCGGTGCACAGGGCGGCGACCTGCCCGCCGTGGTGCGGCGCGGCATCGACGAGTCAGGGACCAATGCCATAATCAACGTCTCGCGCAAGGTGCTCTATGCCTCGCAGGAATCGGATTTCGCCGGAGCGGCACGGGCCGCCGCGAGCGCGCTGCGGGACGAAATAAACGAGCACCGTCCCGGCGCGTGAACGCGCCATCGAAGGAGACGGCTACATGGCGACCGACATCCAGCTCGGCGACATGGTCACCCTGCGCAAAGCTCACCCATGCGGCAGCACCACATGGGAGGTCACGAGAATCGGCGCAGACGTCGGACTCAAGTGCCTCGGCTGCGGCCGTGTTGTGCTCCTCCCACGCCACGAGTTCCGTACGAGAGTGAGAAGGGTTCGGAGGCAGGCAGGTGAGCAAGGGGACACCTAGTCCCGCGCACAGCATTATGTTGCACTCACGACCGCGTCCCACTACAATCCGGCTGTGACCCTCTGCATCTTCCACGCGGACCTCGACGCGTTTTTCGTCTCCGTGGAGCAACTCCACGACCCCTCACTCAAGGGGAAGCCCGTCATCGTGGGCGGAGACCCGGGCACAAGAGGAGTCGTTTCCGCCGCATCTTACGAGGCGCGGAGCTACGGAGTTCATTCTGCCATGCCGCTGGTACAGGCGCGCAGGCTTTGTCCTCGCGCCATCTTCGTCCCCGTCCACTTCGAGCGCTACGTCAAGGCCTCCCAGCAATTCATGGGGCTCCTGGAAACCATGGCTACGATTGTCGAACCCCTCGGCCTCGACGAGGCCTTCCTGGACGTCAGTGAGTTGGTGCCCGACTTCGATGCCGCCAGGACACACGCCGCGAAGCTCAAGCAGAGGGTTCACGACGACCTCGGACTGACTGCCTCCGTCGGCATCGCCACCTGCAAGATCGTGGCGAAGGTGGCCTCAGACTACGACAAGCCCGATGGTCTGGTGCTTGTGAGGCCCGGAGAGGAGGCATTCTTCCTCTCGGAGCTCGCCGTTGGCAAGCTCCCCGGCGTCGGCAGCAAGACCGGCGAAACGCTGCGCCAACTGGGAGTGTCGACCATCGGACAGCTCGCAGTTCTGCCACAGGACGTGGCCCACCGCAGGCTGGGAAGATACGGAGAGCAGCTCCGCCGTTACGCACAGGGACTCGACAACAGCAGGGTTGAGCCACGTGGCGAGCCCAGAACGATGAGCAGAGAAACAACATTCCAGGCAGACACTCGCGACATCTCCTTCCTCCAGGGAACACTGCGCTCCATGTGCGAGCATCTGTCGCGGGACCTGCGCTCGCACAAGAAACAAGCCACAACCGTTACTCTCAAGCTCCGCTACGAGGATTTCCAGACTGTCACCAGGCAGTCAACTCTGAAAGAGGGCTCCAACGCCGGCAGCGTGCTGTACGACGAAGCTACGCGACTACTGGGGCAGTTGCTGGCAGGCAATGACAGGCGCGTTCGCCTCGTCGGCGTACGGGCATCACGACTCTCGGTGCCGCAACGACAGCTCGACATGTTCGCGCCGGACAGCGCCATGGTCCAGAACCTCGAGAGGGCCATAGCCCGGATAAGAAAACGCTTCGGCGAGGGCGCGATACGTTCCGGCAGGGACCGCTGAGCCTCCAGTCATGCCGGGCGCGTCCACGAGGAACTTGACAGACCGCACTACACCTCTCTACCATACCCAGCTATTACGATTATGGACACAACAGCTCGCATAGTCTCCCGGGGACTCATCCTTAGCATCCTCATTATTGTGCGCACTTCAAGTGCGCTTGGGAGGCTTGCAGGCTAGACCATATCAGGAACAAGAGTCGAAGCAGAGGGGCCTTCCCAAGTGGGAGGGCCCCTTCTTTTTTCGAGCGGACAAGCGAAGCGCGAACAGCGACAGAGAAGGGAGAGTTATGAAGAAGACAGGTGCACAGATCCTCTGCGAAAGCCTCCTGCAAGAGGGAGTGGACGTAATCTTCGGCATTTCAGGCGGCACCGTCATTCCGCTGTACGATGCCTTCTCGCAGTACCCCCAGATTCGCCGGGTGCTTGTGCGCCATGAGCAGGCCGCCGCTCACGCTGCGGCCGGATATGCGCGCGTCAGGCACAGGGCAGGCGTCTGCGTGGGAACGTCAGGGCCGGGGGCCACAAACCTCGTTACCGGCATCACTGACGCATACCTCGATTCCACACCTCTCGTGGTCATCACGGGGCAGGTAGCCAGCTCCTTCATCGGCAAGGACGCTTTCCAGGAGACCGACATTACCGGCATCACGCTGCCAGTCACCAAACACAGCTACCTGGTGCGCGATGCCGCCGACCTCGCCACCATCATCAAGGAGGCCTTCCACATCGCGCAGACAGGACGGCCCGGGCCCGTCCTGGTGGATATCCCGAAGGATGTCCAACAGCAGGAGACGGAGTTCTCCTACCCTGACACAGTCAACCTGCCGGGCTACAAGCCCGTCACAGAGGCCAACCAGGCACATGTTGCGACTGTGGCGGAACTGCTCAACAGGGCGGAACGGCCAGTAGTCATCGCAGGAAGGGGAGTAATCATATCCCGGGCGCATGAAGAGCTGAGAGAACTCGTCGAGACCCTGCAGGCGCCGGTTGTGCACACGATGCTGGGACTCGGCTCGCTTCCGCCGCAGCACTACCTCAACCTGGGGATGTTCGGCATGCACGGCGCCGTGTATGCAAACAAGGCCGTCCAGGATGCCGACCTCATCCTTGCAATCGGCACCCGCTTCGGCGACCGTGCGACGATGAAGGCGAGCGAATTCGCTCCCAAGGCGATCGTGGTCCACATCGACATCGACTCGGCCGAGATAGGCAAGAACATCGTTCCCTACGCCTCCCTCGTCGGCGACGTGAAGACGGTACTTGGCCAGATCAACCCCCTGCTAAGGAAGTCGGATAGGCCTGCATGGCTGGCACAGGTGGAGTCATGGCGTTCCTCGAATCCGCTGGTGGAACACACCCCCGGCACGAAGCTCTCCGCACGACGGGTAATCCGCCGGCTATACGAATCGATCGACGAGAAGACCATCGTCGTGACCGGCGTCGGCCAGCACCAGATGTTTGCGGCTCAGGAGTACGCGGCACCACGCCTCAACGGATTCCTCTCCTCCGGCGGTCTCGGCACGATGGGCTTCGAGCTACCCGCAGCACTGGGCGCGCAGATTGCGTGCCCGGACGAGGCAGTGTGGATCGTGGCTGGAGATGGCAGCTTCCAGATGACAATGCAGGAGCTCTCGACCATCGTCCAGGAGGGCCTGCCCGTCAAGATAGCCATCGTCAACAACGGATACCTTGGCATGGTAAGGCAGTGGCAGGATCTCTTCTTCAACCGCAACTACGTCGACGTTGCCATTCACGCACCCGACTTTGTGAAACTCGCCGACGCATACGGGATTCCGGCCGTGCGTGTCGAGAATGAGTGCGACGTGCCGGCAGCCTTTGACAGGGCGAATGCGCACCAGGGACCGTTTCTGATAGAGTTCTCAGTCGAGCCGGAAGAGAACGTGTACCCGATCGTCGCGCCCGGACAGAACCTCGACTGCATGATCAAGGCGCCGCAGCCTGCACGTGCGGGAAGGTCATAGGAGAGAAAACATGCAGGGCAAGCGACACACACTGGTCTCACTTGTACAAGACGAGCCGGGCGTCCTCACCCGGGTCGCGGGGCTCTTCAGACGCCGGGGGTTCAACATTGAGAGCCTCTCGGTCGGCCACTGCGAGCAGCCTGGCCTCTCCCGGATGACCGTCGTCGTTATCGGAGACGACGCGGAGGTCGAGCAGGTTACGAAGCAACTCGACAAACTCATCAACGTCGTGAGCGTGACCGACATCACAAGAGAAGATAAGGTAGTCCGCGAACTGGCGCTCATCAAGGTCTCGGCATCAGCCACGACCCGAAGCGAGATTATGCAAATCGTGGATGTCTTCCGCGCCAATATCGTTGACGTGGCGCCGGACTCATTGACGGTTGAGGTTACGGGTGACGAGGACAAGATAGATTCCCTCATCAAGATGCTACGCGACTTCGGCATGCAGGAGCTGGCCCGCACGGGAAGAACGGCCCTCACCCGAGGCGTGTTCTCACAAGAAAAGCAGCAATCGACATAGAGTAAGGAGGATTTCAAATGGCGAAGATCTACTACGAAAAAGACGCGGACCTTTCACTACTCAAAGGCAAGCTCATCGGCATCGTCGGCTATGGCAGCCAGGGCCATGCACACGCACAGAACCTGAGGGACAGCGGCTGCGACGTGGTCGTGGCAAGCAGGCAGGGTGGCGCCGGATGGAAGGCCGCCGAGGCCGATGGTTTCAAAGTGATGAGCGTCGCGGAAGCCACGAAGGCAGCAGACATCCTGACGATTCTTGCCCCGGACAACCTTCATGCCGAGATATACAAAGATTCGATAGCGCCGAACTTGGCAGCTGGTAAGACCATCATGTTCGCCCACGGCTTCAACATCCACTTCTTCCAGATAGTGCCGCCGGCGAACGTCGACGTGAGCATGGTCGCCCCCAAGAGCCCGGGCCACCTCATGCGTTCAATCTACAAGGAGAATGCAGGACCACCGGCAATCTTAGCCATCCACCAGGATGTCTCGGGGAAGGCCAAGCAAGTTGCGCTTGCCTATGCAAAGGGTATCGGCTGCACACGAGCGGGAGTCATTGAAACGACGTTTGCAGAAGAGACCGAGACAGACCTTTTCGGCGAGCAGGCTGTTTTGTGCGGAGGGGTGACAGCGCTCATCAAGGCGGGCTTCGACACGCTCGTCGAGGCCGGCTACCAGCCCGAGATTGCGTATTTCGAGTGCCTGAATGAGCTCAAGCTGATTGTTGACCTCATATACCAGGGCGGACTCAAATACATGCGCTACTCCGTCAGCGACATCGCAGAGTTCGGCGACTACACCAGAGGCCCGCGTGTAATCAACGAGTCGGTCAGGGAAGAGATGCGCAGGATACTCCAGGAGGTCAAGGACGGGACCTTCGCCCTCGAGTGGGTGACCGAGAACCAGGCGGGACGGCCTCACTTCAACTCCATGAAGCGAAGTGAACAGAAGGAGCTCATCGAAGTGGTCGGCGAGCAACTGAGGGAGATGATGCCATGGACGAAGAAGTAGACATTAGCGGCGACGACGGGAACCACCCGTCGGACAACTCACCGAAAGGAGCACGGATGAGCGGTAGAGTGATTATCTTCGATACAACGCTGAGAGATGGGGAGCAGTCGGCGGGGACGAGCCTTACGCCCCAGGAGAAGCTTGCCATCGCGCGGCAACTCGACAAGCTCGGCGTTGACGTCATCGAAGCTGGTTTCCCTATCAGCTCGCAGGGTGACTTCCATGCGGTGCAGCTCATTGCGAGCGAGTTGCGACGCCCCTTCATCTGCGGGTTGGCACATTGCAGGCCGGCAGCCATCGACAGGGCATGGGAGGCCATAAGCGGGGCAGAGCACCCGCGTATCCACGTCTTCCTCTCAGCCTCCGACATACAGCTCGCTCACATGCTCAAGAAAAGCCGCCAGGAGGCGCTCGAGATGGCCCGGGAGATGGTGGCGCGGGCCAAGGGATACACGGAGGACGTGGAGTTCTCCCCGATGGACGCAACACGAGCGGAGCCGGCATTCCTCTTCCAGCTGCTCGAGACCGCCATCGATGCGGGGGCAACGACCGTCAACATCGCGGACACTGTCGGCTACAGCACGCCGAACGAGTTCGGCGACCTCATTGCCGCGGTCATGACCCGGGTATCCAACATCAGCCGCGCTTGCGTCAGCGTCCACTGCCATGATGACCTGGGCATGGCTGTCGCCAACAGTTTGGAGGCAGTGCGCCGGGGGGCGCGCCAAATCGAGTGTACGGTCAACGGCATCGGCGAGCGTGCAGGCAACGCGGCCCTTGAGGAGGTCGTAATGGCGCTGAAGACCCGACACGACATATTTGGTTTCAGCACCGGCGTCGACACGACTCGCATCTACAAGACCAGCCGCGTTGTCAGCGACCTGTCCGGCTTCATGGTGCAGCCTAACAAGGCGATAGTCGGCGGCAACGCCTTCCGTCACCAGTCCGGCATCCACCAGGACGGCATGGTCAAGGAAGCCTCGACATACGAGATTATGGACCCGCGCTCGGTCGGGATACCGGCCAGCAGCCTCGTGCTCGGCAAACTGAGCGGCAAGCATGCGTTCCGCGAACGGCTCGCAGAGCTGGGCTTCTCCCTGGAAGAGGAAGCCCTCGGTCACGCCTTCCGCGCGTTCAAGGAGCTTGCTGACAAGAAGCGGGAGATATCCGATCGCGACCTGGAATCGCTGGTCAGCGAGGAGTTGCGCAGCAAAACAGAGGTGTACCGGCTGGACCATGTCGACGTGTCCTGCGGCGACCACAGTCTGCACTCGGCTGCCGTGCGACTCATCGGTCCAAACGGCGAAGTCCTGTCCGATGCGGCGCTGGGCACAGGCCCTGTGGATGCCATGTACAAGGTAATCAACCGCATCGTCGGCATCCCCAATACGCTCGTCGAGTTCAGCATCAACGCAAACACGGAGGGAATGGACGCCATCGGTGAGGTGCTTATCCGCATCGAGAGCGACGGCGTGATGTACACCGGCCGCGGCGCCGCTACGGACATAGTAGTCGCGAGCGCAAAGGCGTACATGAACGCCCTTAATCGCCTCATTCTCTCCAAGCAGGCCAGCGGCGAGATGCAGCTGCCGGAAGACTGGAGCAAGAAACCGGGGGTCCAGGAGGCTGCCTGATGGCAACGGTTGCAGAGAAGATACTCGCAGCTCACGCTGGACGAGAGAACATCTCACCCGGCGATCTGGTCAACGTATCCGTTGATGTCGTGATGGCCAACGACATCACCGGACCGCTCTCAATTAAGGAATTCCGAAAGCTCGGCGTATCCCGTGTGTTCGACCCGGGGAAGGTGGTCATGGTCCCGGACCACTTCATACCCAACAAGGATATAGCCTCCGCCATACAGGCGAAGGCCCTGCGTGACTTCTCCCGAGAACAAGGTCTCGTGTACTTCGAGGCGGGGCGTGCCGGCATAGAGCACGTCCTGCTGCCTGAGCAGGGCCTGGTCAGCCCGGGACAGGTCATCGTCGGGGCTGACTCCCACACGTGCACGTATGGTGCGCTTGGCGCCTTTGCCACGGGAATGGGTTCGACGGATATCGCCGTAGCCATGGCAACCGGCGATATATGGATGAAGGTGCCTCCCACCATCAAGTTCGTGTTCCACGGACAGCTACAGCCATGGGTGGGAGGCAAGGACCTCATCCTCCACATCATCGGCGACATCGGCATCGATGGCGCTCTCTATGCCGCTATGGAGTTTCACGGCGAGGCAATCACCTCGCTCAACATGGACGGCCGCTTCACGATGGCGAACATGGCCATCGAGGCCGGGGCGAAGGCAGGCATTTTCCCCGTTGACGCTGCGACCGAGGCATACGTGGCCGCCCACCCACCCACGTCCGGCCCCAGGCCTATCGTCAGCTACACGACCGACACCGACGCCGACTACTCCCGTGTCATCGAGTACAACGCCGCTGACGTGGAGCCAAGCGTGGCCTTCCCACACCTGCCTTCCAACGTCAAGCCGCTGAGCCAGGCAGGCACAGTCCCCATCGACCAGGTCGTCATCGGCAGCTGCACAAACGGCAGGCTCGGCGACCTCAGAATCGCCGCGGAGATCCTCCGTGGGCAGACGATTCACCCGGACGTTCGGTGTATCGTCATACCGGGCTCCCAGCGCGTCTACGGCGACGCCCTGGATGAGGGTCTTCTGCGCGTCTTCGTGGATGCCGGAGCCGTCGTCAGTACGCCCACCTGCGGCCCCTGCCTCGGAGGCTACATGGGGGTCCTCGCTCCGGGCGAGCGCTGCCTTTCAACGACGAACCGCAATTTCGTGGGCCGCATGGGCAGCCCGCAATCCGAGGTCTACCTTGCCGGACCGGCAGTTGCAGCCGCGAGCGCGATTGCCGGCCGCATCGCCGGCCCCGCGGAACAACCATCCACAACACAGGAGGTGCCCGGAAGGTGATACTTCGAGGCAAGGCGCACAAGTACGGTGCGGATGTGGATACGGATGCCATCATTCCGGCCAGATACCTCAACGTGTCCGACCCGGCACTGCTTGCCGAGCACTGCATGGAAGATATCGACCCGGAGTTCAGACAGCGCATAAGCAAGAGCGACATCGTCGTAGCAACTTCCAACTTCGGCTGCGGCTCCTCGCGAGAGCACGCGCCGATTGCCCTTGCAGCATGCGGCGTCTCCTGCGTCATCGCCCACAGCTTCGCACGCATCTTCTTCCGCAACGCGATCAACATAGGGCTCCCCCTGCTTGAGTGTCCCGAGGCTGTCGATGCGTGCGAGGCGGGTGATATACTGGAGGTCGACCTGGCCCGAGGCGAGATTTCCAATCGGACGAGGGGCACAACCTGTACAGCCAAACCCTACCCCGAGTTCATGACAGGCATCATCGACGCCGGCGGCCTCATACCGTACACAAGACGCAGATTGGAGGGCGGACACGCATGAGCTTCAAGATTGCAGTGCTTCCCGGTGACGGCATTGGGCCCGAGGTGACAGAAGAGGCACAAAAGGCGCTCGTCGCAGTCGCAGGACGTTTCGGACACAGTTTCGAGTTCACGCGGGGGCTGGCCGGAGGCGCGGCGCTCGATGCGCAGGGCTCTCCGCTGACTGATGAGACGCTTGCGCTGTGTCAGCAGTCCGACGCGATACTGTTCGGTGCGGTCGGAGGGCCGAAGTGGGACAACCCCCAGGTTGACCTGCGACCGGAGCAGGCGCTCTTCAGACTGCGCAAAACCCTGGACCTGTTTGCCAATCTTCGACCCGTGAGGGCGTTTCCGATGCTCTCGGAGAAGAGCCCGCTACGACCCGAAATCGTACGTGGCTCCGACATCATCATCGTGAGAGAGCTGGCGGGCGGGCTGTACTTCGGCCAGCCCAAGAAGCGCTGGGAGACGGAGGAGGGACGACGGGCGGTGGACACGATGGACTACTCTGACAGGGAGATTGCGCGAATCGTGCGCGTTGCCTGCGAGTTGGCCCGTAGACGCCGCAAAGGGGTCGTCTCTGTCGACAAGTTCAACGCCCTCATCAGTTCCCGTCTGTGGCGGCAGGTCGCAACAGAGGTCGGACAGGAATACACTGACGTCGAGTTGAGCCACATGCTCGCGGACACGTTCTCCATGCAGCTGGTGACGAACCCGACCGCGTTCGATGTGGTCGTGACAGGCAACGTGTTCGGCGACATATTCACCGATGAGTCCGCCGTGCTCGCCGGTTCCATGGGGCTACTGCCGTCGGCAAGCCTCTGCGGCCTCCCGACGGGAAGGACTCTCGGACTCTACGAGCCCATCCATGGCTCGGCGCCGACGATAGCGGGTCAGGGAATTGCGAACCCCCTGGCCGCGATACTGAGCGCCGCCCTGTTGCTCCGCTACTCCCTCGACCTTGAGACAGAGGCGCAGGCCATCGAGGACGCTGTCCAGGCGGTGCTCGAATCCGGCCACCGGACCGTCGATATCCTGACTGAAGGCAGCACTAAGGTAGGCACGAAGGAGATGGGCGACCTCGTCGTGGAGAAGCTACTCTCGTGAGGTGGTTGACATCGTGCAACAGCGCGTCTAGAATACGAATCCATACATCTCTGTTGACAGGTTGATGATGAAAGTCTGGGCTTCTCCCGTGATTGTGCTGGCAGCAGTTATGATTCTCGTGCGCACTGCGGGTGCGCGAGGGGGGCTCTTCCAGCCAACACAGTAGAAAGACTCAGGAATCCAGGAGAATGAGAAGAGGCCTCCCGAAAGGGAGGCTTCCTGCTATTCCCAGGCAACTCCAAGATAAGGGGGACAGGAGAGCAGACAGCAGCAATACGGCAGGGTCCGCCGCCAGGCACTGGCGCAGCGCTGCGGAGATGCGGCCCCAAGCCACAATAACGATTGGGAGGAACATAGCGACATGGAACCCTACGCCTTCTTCGAGGACAAGTTCATGCCCCTCAAAGATGCCAAGATGGGCATCCTGACTCAGGCGCTGCACTACGGCACCGCGTGCTTCGGCGGTATCAGAGGTTTCTGGGACGAGGAGAAGCAGCACTTCTGTCTCTTCAGGGTCAAGGACCACTACCGCAGGCAGCTCGACGCCTGCAAGATTCTGAACATCAACCTGCCCTACGATGTGGACAAGATGGCCGAGGTTACGGTCGAGACCGTGAGACTGACCGGATTCAAGGAGAACGTGTACTGTCGGCCCCTCGCCTACAAGTCATCCGAGGCCATTGGAGTGAAGCTCCACGACCTGGATGACGGCTTCTTCGTCATCGCGACGACCCTCCCTGCATACCTCGGCACCGGCGGCATCCGCTGCTGCACGTCATCCTGGAGGCGCGTGAGCGACAGCCAGATATCGCCGCGGGGGAAGATCACCGGTCTCTACGTGAACAGCGCGCTGGCGAAGACCGATGCGAACCGAGCGGGCTTCGATGAGGCCATCATGATGAACGAGCGAGGCCACGTGGCGGAGGGAACTGGAGAGAACCTCTTCGTTGTCATCAAAGGGCAGCTCATCACTCCCCCTCCTTATGACAGTATCCTGCTTGGCATCACCCGAGACACGGTCATGCAACTCGCGAGGAACGAGCTCGGCATCGAGACTGTCGAACGCAGCATAGACCGAAGCGAGCTCTACGTAGCCGACGAGGTGTTCTTCACCGGAACTGCCACAAACGTGGCTCCTGTCGTCGAGCTCGACCACAGGCCCATCGGCGACGGCGAGACCGGCCCTCTGGCCGCGAAGCTGCGGGAACTCTACACTCAGGTGACTCTCGGCAGGAACCCCAAGTACTCCGAGTGGTACACGTTCCTGAAGCCTGAGTAGTCAATCGGGAAGTAGCCCGGGAGGCCAAGGGCCCCTGGGCAGCGACTGCGAGGACGCGCATCACGCTCTTCTATCGCAGGGCGCGAAGAAGGAAGAGGATGCGGCAACTCTGCTCCAGGATACTGGTAAGGTAGTAGGCTTCCTCAAGGAGTTGGGCGATGGCAAAACTGCCATGCCCCTTCACGAGTACTACTCTGGAATGGCAGAGTGCCTCCGCGATCTCGTCGCACAACTCCCCCGGACCCGAAAGGTACTCCTGCCCCACGATAGGCACGCGTGGCAGCGTGATACGCCCCTCGATATCGTTGGGCACAAGTTCGTGCTCCACAAAAGTGAGGGCCACCGCATGGCTGGGGTGGGCGTGAACGATGGCCTGGGCAGGCGTCTTGAAGTAGATTGCTCTATGAACGGGCAATTCGCTCGAGGCGCGTGGTGTGCTCCTGGTGTTTCGGTCGAGGCGAGTCTCCACCACGTCCGCCCTCCCAATAGTGCCGAGCGGACACCCGCGATGCGTGATGAAAAGGCGGGCGCCCTGCCGTATGCTGAGGTTACCACCGTGCGAGGATACGAGTCCCTCATCGAAGAGGGCACGGCCCACAGTGGCGAATTGAGAGAACACGAGCTTCCGATACCTCTCAGGGGGAGTCTTCCTCCCCTTCGAGTCAGTTCCCCGCACGGGCTGCACTCGCTGAGTGACCGCAGCCCTACTCTACGTCGCCCTTCGCTTCCAGCGCGTTCACGTGCTTCGACAGCCGGGACTTCAGTCTCGCCACCTTGTTCTTGTGAAACAAGCCCTTCGTCCCGGCACGATTCAGGCCCGCTATCGCAGCCGCCGCAGCGTCTCGCGCCTGATCGACGTCTCCCCCTGCAACACCCTGACGAGCACTCCGTAGCAGAGTACGCGTTTTGCCGCGAATCACGCGATTGCGAATGCGCCTCTTCTCCTGTGCCCGAGCAGTCTTATCTGCTGACTTGCTCTCTGACAATGGTCTCTCCTTTTCTTATCACGTTGATAACACTCCACAGCGACTGGAGCCTGGCGACTAGCCTGCTAAGCTGCGCAGTGCTCTTCACCTCGATGTCCACATTGAGAATGGACACCCCTCCCTCATCCCTGACGAAGCCCACATCGGTGATGTTAATCTCCGCCTCTGCAATGACGGAACTGATGTCGCGAACAAGCCCCAGCCTGTCCCACGCTTCTATGCGCAACTTGACAGGGTAGACCTGCTCAACGGTGCCCCAGTCAACGGCGACAAGACGTTCCTTCTCCACCTCGTTGATGACGTTGGAACAGTCCTTGCGATGGATGGTGACGCCGCGACCCTGTGTAATATACCCGATTATCTCGTCGCCGGGCAAGGGACTGCAGCAGTTGGCCATGCGTGTGTACAGGTTTCCAACGCCAAGAACCCGGATGCTTCCCGGACTGACCTTCGTCGGCGCAGATATCTCGACTTTCTTCTCCGGCGTCTCGATGTCCGTGCCCAGCTTGACCGCGACCTGCGACACGGAGAGGCTGCCACGACCGATGGCGAGGTAGAAATCATCGGCACTCGTGTAGCCCAGCTTGCCCGCCAGCTTCTCTGCACGCGGTGCAGCGATGCCCAGGCGGCTGAGTCCACGATCGAGCATCTGCCGCCCTGTCTCGATACCCTGACCCCGCTCCTGCCTGTTGAACCACTGCCGCACCTTGCTCTGGGCATGTGAGGTCTTGACGTAGCCCAGCTCGGGGTTCAGCCAGTCGAGGCTGGGCCCCCGCTCGGTCTTGGCCGCGACGATTTCAATCACGTCTCCGTTGCGCAGGGCCTGGCTCAGCTGCACCAGTTTCCCGTTCACCTTGGCGCCGATGCAGCGGTAGCCGAGGTCCGTGTGAATCCTGAAGGCGAAGTCCAGCGGAGTGGCGCCTCGAGGCAGGTCCTTTATCTCGCCCTTCGGCGTGTAGACAAAGACCTGGTCCGTGAGAACATCGGTCTTCAGCGACTCAACGAATTCCTCGCTGTCGAGTTCGTCCCTCCGCTCAGTCAGCTCCTGCAACCATGCCATGCGGGCATCCGTCGAGTCGGGCTTGCCACCTTCCTTGTAGTGCCAGTGCGCCGCGACGCCGAAGGCTGCCACCTGGTTCATCTCATAGGTCCTGATCTGCACCTCGATGGGCGTGGTCCCCTTGCAGAACACGGTCGTGTGGAGTGACTGGTAGCCGTTCTCCTTGGGGTTCGCGATGTAGTCGTTGAACTCCTCGATTATCGGGTGCCAGATATTGTGGACGCTTCCCAGCGCCTTGTAGCAGTCAGGCACGCTCTCAACCAGAACCCGGAGCGCGAACAGGTCGTGAATATCGCCGAAGTTCTTCCCCTGATCGGCATAGCGCATGGCCTTCAGATACGTACTGTAGATGTGCTTGGGGCGGCCGAGCACGCGGGCCTCCACCCCTCCATCTTTCAACGCCGCGCTCAGGGTCTCCATGGCCTCCTCGACGAAACCGTCGCGCTCTGCCCGCTTCGTCGCTATGAGCCGGGAGAAACGCCTGTACTGCTTCGGCTCAAGGTGGCGAAACGCAAGGTCCTCAAGCTGCCATTTCATGCGCCTGAGGCCGAGTCTGTGGGCCAGCGGAGCATACACGTCGAGCGTCTGCCGGGCGATTACTCGCCGACGTCCCAGCGGCAGCGCGCCGAGCGTCCGCATGTTATGCAGCCTGTCGGCAAGCTTGATCAGCACAACCCTGTGGTCCTCCGCGGTCGCCATCAGCAGCTTGCGGAGGTTCTCCGACTGAATTCTGGAGCTGATTTCCTTCTCTTCGCTACGATTCGTGAGGCGCCTCAGTTTGGTGACGCCGTCGACGAGCCTCGCCACATCACTTCCGAAGAGCGACTCAATCTCCTCCAGTCGCACATCACAGTCCTCGACAACGTCGTGCAGCAGGGCTGCCGCTACTGTTGCCGCATCAAGCTGCAGCTCAACCAGCGTCATCGAGACATTGAGAGGATGATTAAGATACGGTTCGCCCGACGCCCGCACCTGCCCCTCGTGAGCCTTGGACGCGAACTCGTACGCCGACCTGATAAGATCCAGCTTCTCCAGAGGGATGTACGTTCGCGCTTCGGTGAGCAGCGCTTCCACGTCCATAGCTGCATAGTAACGCAGCCCCGCGAGCCGCGCAAACGCCCACCCTTCGCACTGGAGCAAGAACAGATTCGAAAGGCAGGGGCGAACGGTCCTGCCAGAACTCGCCCGTGTGCTGAGAGCTTTCAGACCATCAGTCCGCGCGCGTCACAAGGGCAAGCGCGACCGGAAGTTGCGGCGAGGCGAGGGGGGGGATGATGCATCGTGCCCGAATCACTTGCACGTACTCTCCCGTTCGCGAAACTCATGTTCCTTTCGGCAACACCTTCTCTGCCGCAATTTAGCCTATTGCCCCTTCCGCAGGTTTCGTCTAGACTCCAACACACTCGTGAGATTGCTCCCCAGTCGAGCCACGGAAACACCGCGCTTGTGTCCATGAAATGGCAGCGTGGTTTCATGAGGAGACATTCTTTATGGCTGAATTCAACAACAGAGTGGGTTTCATCTGGTCAGTGGCAGACCTGCTTCGTGGGCCGTACCGGCCGAACCAGTACAAGGACGTCATGTTGCCATTGACTGTGCTCAGGCGGCTCGACTGCGTTCTCGAACCCACTAAGGATGCGGTACTCGCAGAGCTGCAGAGGCGTGAGGCTGGCAAGGTGAAAGACGTCGGCCCCTTCCTCTGCCGCGTGTCGGGCGTTCCTTTCTACAACACAAGCCGCTACACGTTTGAGAAGCTGAAGGGCGACTCTACCAATATCGCACTAAACCTCATCAACCACATCAACGGTTTCTCACCTCTTGCGCGTGACATCATCAAACAGTTCGGCTTCGAAGAGCACATTGCCAGGCTCGACAAGGCTGACAGGCTGTTCCTGGTTGTCTCGAAATTCTGTGACGTCGATCTGCACCCGGACAAGGTGTCGAACATCGAGATGGGCTACATCTTCGAGGAACTCATCAGGCGATTCAACGAGGCGTCGAATGAAGAGGCTGGCGACCATTTCACGCCTCGCGAAGTCATACGCCTCATGGTGAACCTCCTGTTCATGCCGGACGCTGACATTCTGACCACGAAGGGCATCGTGAAGACGCTCTACGATCCCGCATGCGGCACCGGCGGTATGTTGTCCGTGGCTGGGGAATACGTTCGAGAACTCAATCCCGATGCCACGCTTGAGGTCTTCGGCCAGGACTACAACGAGCAGGCGTATGCCATCTGTGGCTCCGACATGATGATTAAGCGCCAGGACATCGAGCACATCGCCTTCGGCGACAGCTTCACGGAGGATCGATTCCCGACCAAGAAGTTCGACTACATGCTGGCGAATCCTCCCTTCGGTGTGGAGTGGAAGCCGGAAGCCGACTTCATCAAGCGGGAGCACGAGGAGCAGGGCTTCGGTGGCCGTTTTGGCGCAGGGCTTCCGCGAATAAACGATGGGTCGCTTCTGTTCCTGCAGCACATGATCAGCAAGCTGAAGGCTACGAAGGAGGACGGCACGCGTCTGGTCATTGTGTTCAACGGGTCGCCGTTGTTCACCGGCGCGGCGGGCTCGGGCGAAAGCGAAATCCGGCGTTGGATTATCGAGAATGACTGGCTTGAGGCGATTGTGGCACTTCCCGACCAGCTTTTCTACAACACAGGCATCTACACCTATCTCTGGGTGGTGACCAACCGCAAGGAGCCAGGCCGAAGGGGCAAGATTCAGCTCGTAGATGGCGCCAGCTTCTTCAAGAAGATGCGCAAGTCACTCGGGAACAAGCGAAACGAGGTCTGCGAGGGTCAGCGCGATGACATCACTCGGCTCTATGGCTCCTTTCAGGATGGAGAGCATGTCCGCGTGTTCGGGAACGACGACTTCGGCTATCACCGAATCACCGTGGAACGGCCAGTCCGGCTGAATTTCGCGGTGGATGCTGAGCGCCTTGCGCGACTACGAGAGACTCCTGCCTTCGTTGCTCTCGCCACCAGCAAGAAGCGAAAGGATACGGCGGCTGCGGAAGCCGAAAATGCCAAAGGTAGCCAACTTCAACGGCGCATCATCAATACACTGGGAGGTCTGGAATCAGATGGAACTATCAAGAACCGGGCAGACTTCGTCAGACGCCTGAGAGGCGCTTTCGGAAATGTCGGATTCGTGGCACCCGCGCCGCTCTTCAAGGCCATTCTGGCATCCCTCTCCGAGAGAGATGAGACGGCCGATGTCTGCACTGATGCCAGGGGGAATCCCGAACCGGACTCTGAGCTTCGCGACTATGAAAACGTGCCTCTCAAAGAAGATGTCGACGAGTACATGCACCGAGAGGTCTTGCCGCATGTACCGGATGCCTGGGTGGACCATTCCAAGACCAGGGTCGGCTATGAAATTAGCTTCAACCGCCATTTCTACAAGTACGTTCCGCCGCGCCCCATAGAGGAAATCGAAGTCGAACTCAAGCGGATTGAGCATGAGATTGCGGAGATGCTGTCGGAGGTCACGGAATGAGCAGACTGGCATATCCGAATTGCAGGCCCTCTGGTATCGAATGGCTGGGAGTGATACCAGAGCATTGGGACGTCCGTCGTCTGAAGTACAGTGCTGCTCTCATGAATCAGAAGGTTGAGGGAGACCAATCCGGTTTGCCATACACCGGCCTTGAGCATATCGAATCTTGGACAGGAAAGCGCCTTGCCCCCAATGGCGAGCCTTCCAGTGATGGCCAAGCGAATCTCTACAGATGCGGCGATGTGCTCTTCGGCAAGCTTAGGCCATATCTTGCCAAGGTTCTTGCTGCGGAGGGAGATGGAATCTGCAGCGGTGAACTGCTGGTTCTTCGCCCGAACGCAACTTCGCAGCAGTACTTGCGCGACTACCTTCTCAACCGCGACTTCATTTCGGTTGTGGATTCGTCCACTTATGGCACCAAGATGCCCCGTGCAAGTTGGGATTTCATTGGCAGCCTTCCTGTCCTTGTCCCGCCTCTCGATGAACAGCTCGCCATTTCCTCCTTCCTCGACCGAGAGACGGCACGGACTGACGCTTTGATTGAGAAGAAGCAGCGGCAGATCCAACTCCTTCGGGAAAGGCGGAGTGCCATCATCAGCCACGCTGTCACCAAGGGCCTCAATCCTGCTGCCAGTATGAAGAACTCTGGCGTTGAATGGCTGGGCGAGATTCCGGAGCACTGGAAGATTCTCCCCTTGAAATTCACCTTGCGTTCTGGCAGTAGTTCCCTGAAGACTGGGCCTTTCGGAAGTCAACTGCTGTCGTCTGAGATGGTTTCAGGGACGAAAAAGGTCTACAACCAGCGCAATGTCTTGGATTGCGACTTTCGGTCTGGAGATAACTACGTTACTGAGAGCAAGTACCAAGAGTTGCAGGGGTTCACGGTCTTCCCGAGTGATGTCTTGGTGACTACGCGTGGCACGATTGGCCGTTGTGCTCTTGTCCCGGAAGGCGCCGAACTGGGAATCCTACATCCGTGCCTGATGAGAATCCAAACGAATGCAGCGATTCTTCTGCCACAGTATCTCAGCACATTGATACAAGACGGGGGCATTGTACTGCTTCAACTACGACTCATCAGCAATGCTACAACAATAGATGTGGTCTATTCCGAGTCATTGAGGTCGGTTCGACTCCCGGTGCCGCCCGTTGGCGAACAGGAGCAGATTCTCTCGTGGCTCTCGAAAGCCGCAGCGAAAGATGAGCGTCTGTTGACTAAGGCGATCGAGAGCATGGACGTGCTCCGCGAGTATCGCATGGCTCTCGTCACAGCGGCGGTCACCGGCAAGATTGATGTGAGGTGTGTCTCATGAGCAGTGAAATCGTCGTCACTTGCGAGAACTACACAGGCTTCCACAAAGGATTGAATGGCTCCCGCAGACGGAACGTCTCAAGGCTCGCCTTCCTCAGAGCCGCCCTCACCGTCGGGATGCAGAAGACAAGCGGCTACAATACATTCGGGTGGAGGGAGTTCCTGCACCGTTTCGGAATAGGCCTATCAGCATTCAGTTTCCTAGAACGAAGGAGGTCTGGCTTGTGCGTCGCTCGAGCCTATTCCGGGCTCGATATGTCCGAGAAGGGAGCTGCATCCTATTGGTATGGAATGATTTTCGCCAAACTGGCAGGCGAAAGTGAGCTATCGATACCCTGGCTCTATGGAGTGGATTGGCTGCGCTCAATAGGGTTGCTTGCCACAACTGCTGGCACGAAGGAACGTGGAGACCTCGCGGGGCTATCACCGGACGGCTACTGGCACGTGATTGAGGCGAAAGGGCGCTCTAATTCGTACCCGTCTGCCCTGATTGTCAAGGCGAAGAAGCAGGCGGGTTGCGTCAAGACCATCAGTCGTCATCCACCTGCCACCACCTCGGCCTGTATCACTTCGCTCAACTCGAATCCGATCTCAGTACTGCTTGACGACCCGAACGAGCCAGCCGAGGGAACAGCATGGACTATTGATGAGGTTGCCTTCATTCATGAGTACTACCGCGCCATCCGTGCGTGCATTAGCCAGTCCCCGTACGCGCGCGAGACTACGGATGGGCGCGGCGGTGCCGTCAAACCCTGTGACCCAGTCCCCGTACGCGCGCGAGACTACGATTGAAGACCAGCGGGTACGTGTTACTCCCCTTCTGCGCCCTGATGTAGAGCACGCAGAATCATATCGAGCGGGCACGGAATTGTCCTGGCTTCACGGGCTGGAGCTTGGTCTCTTAAGTGACGTGTATGAAAACCCTGGGGTTCTCCTTGATGGCCGGCGCGAGTTCAATTCGACCGGCCAAGGAGCAATTGGTGCGGATGGCGTCGTCCTTCTAGGGGACATTCCAGACTGGGAGGGCGAGTGATGCCAGGTCCGCACCTAGAAATGGCCTTCGAAAGCGCAATTGAGCATCACCTGATTGCGGCAGGTGGCTACCTGCATGTAGACCCTGACGCATACGACGCGGAACGTGCCTTGTTCCCCAATGACGTCCTTCTCTTCATTAAGAAGACGCAGCCGAAGGAGTGGCAGTATCTGGAGAGCATTCAGAGGGACAAAGCCGAGCAAACGCTCCTCGACGACCTCTGCCGTGCTCTCAACTCCGAGCACGAGGGGTGTGTCGCGGTCCTGCGGCATGGCTTCAAGTGCTTCGGGAAGCTCTTCCGAATGGCCTATTTCGCCCCTGCAAGCGGACTCAATCCCGACACCGAGCGACTCTACCAGGCGAACCGTCTGACTGTGACACGACAGCTTCGCTACTCTTCAAGGCATGCCAACACCCTGGATGTGACCCTGGCTCTGAATGGCCTCCCGGTTGCCACGGCAGAGCTTAAGAACCCGATGACGGGTCAGACCTGGCGGGACGCCGTCAATCAGTACAAGACCGACAGGGACAATGCCGACCTCATCTTCCAGTTCAAGAAGCGTACACTCGTCCATTTTGCGATAGACACGGACCACGTGTATATGACAACGCGGCTGTCAGGCCGCAGTACCACCTTCCTTCCCTTCGACAAAGGCTCCAACGGCGGAGCGGGCAACCCCGAGAATCCCGAAGGATACAAGACCGCCTATCTGTGGGAGGACGTGCTAAAGCGAGGCAGTCTTCTGGACCTCATCGCGCGGTTCATTCACCTGCAAACCGAGGAGCGGAGAATCGGTGGCAAGACGATACGACGCGAGGCGATGATATTCCCACGCTATCATCAGCTTGACTCGGTTAGCGCTCTGGTTGCCGATGCCCGTGAAAGAGGTCCCGGCACCAACTATCTGGTGCAGCATTCTGCAGGCAGCGGCAAGTCCAACTCTATCGCATGGCTGGCGTATCGACTTGCTAGCCTCTACGATTGGAAAGACGACAAGGTATTCGACTCGGTGATTGTTGTCACGGACCGGGTTATTCTCGACCAGCAACTCCAGAACACGATTTATCAATTGGAGCACAAACAGGGGGTCGTACAGAAGATAGACCTTGACTCCGCGCAATTGGCTGCCGCGCTTGGGTCGGGTGTCCCCATCGTTATTACGACGCTCCAGAAATTCCCATTTGTAGCGGAGAAAGCAGGAGAGCTCCCTTCGCGAAGGTACGCGGTGATCGTGGACGAAGCGCATAGCTCACAGGGGGGTGAGACAGCCACGGAGTTGAAGGGTGTGCTGGCCGGCACAACCATCAAGGAGCAGGCCAGGGAGAAGGCAGAAGAAGAAGGGCTGCCCGACTACGAAGAGGAAGTCCTCAAGACGATGGCCCGTCGTGGGCATCAGCCAAATATCAGCTTCTTCGCGTTCACCGCCACTCCAAAATACCGGACGTTGGAGGTGTTTGGCTCCCCCGGCGAGGATGGCAAACCTCACCCTTTCCACGTGTACAGCATGCGACAGGCGATTGAGGAAGGGTTCATTCTCGATGTGCTCAAGAACTACACCACGTACAAGACATACTATCGGCTCATCAAGACCATCGCGGATGACCCGCGGGTCGACAAGCGGAAGGCGGCTCAGGAACTGGCGAGGTTCATGAGCCTTCATCCGCACAACATCTCCCAGAAGACGGAGGTCATGCTCGAGCATTTTCGCCACTTCACGATGCACGAGATCGGTGGGAGAGCCAAGGCCATGGTTGTCACATCGAGTCGTTTGCACGCTGTGAAATACAAGCAGCAATTCGACAGGTACGTCTCCGAAAAGGGCTACAAGGGAATCAAGACCCTGGTCGCGTTCTCCGGAGCCGTCATCGACGACGCCGTGCCCGGTGCCGAGTACACCGAAGTGGCAATGAACGATGGGATACGCGAGAAGGAGTTGCCCCAACGATTTGCGACCGACGAGTATCAGGTGTTGCTCGTGGCCGAGAAGTACCAGACGGGCTTCGATCAACCGTTACTGCAGACCATGTATGTGGACAAGCGGCTCTCGGGCATTCAGGCGGTGCAGACACTGTCCAGGCTGAACCGGACCTGTCCCGGAAAGAGCCGAACCTTCGTGCTGGATTTCGTGAATGAACCCGAAGAGATTCTTGCCTCGTTTCAGCCCTACTACGAGCAGACTCTGGTGGGTGAACAGGCGGAGCCCGGCCAATTGTACGAACTCGAGGCGCGGCTGAAGGCTTTCCAAGTGTTTCACGAGGCCGAGGTTGAGGAATTCGCCAGAGTCTTCTACAGGCCAGCGAAACAGCATGCTGCGACGGACCATGCCCGGATGAATGCCTGCATAGACCCCGCTACCCGTCGCTGGGACTTGCTGGAGGACACTCAACGGGAGGAGTTTCGGAACACGGCCGTCGCGTATCGCAATCTGTACGCGTTCCTGTCGCAGGTCATACCCTTTCAGGATTCGGACCTTGAGAAACTCTACTCATATCTGCGGTTCTTGCTCCTGAAGCTGCCATCCCATAGGTCGGGTGTGCAATATGACTTCGACGATGATGTGGCTCTCAAATACTACCGCCTCCAGAAGGTCAGTGAACGCATACCCGGGCTGGAGGCTGGGGTGGAGGCCCCGATTTCGGGTCCGACGGAGGTGGGGACAGGCGCAGCTTACGGTGAGCCAGTTGAACTTTCGAAGCTGATTGACATCCTCAATCAGCGGTTCGGCACTGACTTCAAGCCCGGGGACCAACTCTTCTTTGACGCGATACGGGAGGATGCAGTAGCCGACACCGGTCTTCGGCAGGCCGCCATCGCCAATACGATGGAGAACTTCGGCTACGTCTTCAGAAAAGCGCTTCAGGACCTGTTCATCGACAGGCTCGACCAGAACGAGGACATCGCGGCCCGGTTCATGAACGAAGACGACTTCCGCAACGTGGTCAGCGGGCAACTGCTGAAGGAAGTCTACGAACAGATTCGCGAGGAAGGGGACGCGGTGAAGGATACTGCCTGACGGTGGTGCGTGGCTCGGGACTGATGGCTAGACAAGGAAGCTGACTGTGGCAGCACAGTCAGGCCCAGAATGTGGGGGCTCCTTGCTCATTCCGATGCGAGTCAGAGTGCTCTCGCGATCTGCCTTTGTGTGCTATCCCCTCGAACGCGATGCCCCGCGAGGCATGCCATCGTCATCAATCAATCTTGACAGGCAAGGCGGTATCTACATCACGAACCAGCACCCACAGGCTCACCGCTGCTATGATAGCCCTGTTGTGGAACAGCTCGCAGCAGGAGCGGCAAGACTCGGCTATCCCCTCACGTCTGCCCAGCTTTCGCTGTTCGAGACCTACCGCACCGAACTCAGGTTGTGGAACGAGCATACGAACCTGACGTCCATCACAGAGGCGGCGGAGGTTGAGACGCGTCATTTTCTCGATTCTCTCACTGTCCTGCTCGCGCTGGACGCCGGTGAGGCAGCGTCGCCGTGTCTCCGAATTCTGGACGTCGGCTCCGGAGCAGGCTTTCCCTGCGTACCCCTGAAGATCGTCCTTCCGCAGGCCCGGGGCAGCTTGCTTGAGGCCACCGGAAAGAAGGTCCGCTTCCTGAGACACCTCGTCACGGTGTTGGGACTGGCAGACATGGAGGTCCTCCAGGGCCGGGCAGAGGACCTTGGCCGCCTGCCACCCCATCGCGAGGCGTTCCCCCTGGTTGTATCACGCGCAGTGGCGCCTCTTGCCACACTTGTAGAACTCTGTCTCCCCTTCTGCAGTGTCGGTGGCAGCTTCGTCGCGCTGAAGAAGGGCGACATCACACGGGAGATAGAGGAGGCGTCCGCCGCGATTGGTATCCTCGGGGGAAGCAATCTACGCATCATCAACATTCCTCTCTCCCTGCCTGGCAATGACCGCTGCCTCATCAGTATCCGCAAGGTCGCGCCGACTCCCGACCATTATCCCAGGAGACCCGGCGTCCCTGCGAAGCGTCCCCTGTAGCGCGTCTAGCGAGCGCGACATGTCACCAGTCCCCACCTTTCGCGGCGCCGCCGCAGGTCCGGGGTGCGGCCGAAAATATGGTACGATACGGCCAAACTGTCGAAGGGAGATAGAACATGGGTTCTTCGCCATTCTCTCTTGAGGGCAAGTCAGCCCTCATCACCGGCGGGAGCAGAGGCATAGGCAGGGAGACGGCTCTTGCGTTCGCAAGGGCCGGCGCCGATTTGGTGGTCGCCGGACTGGACCTTCCCGACCTCGAGGGAGTGGCCAACGAGGTCAAGACACATGGCCGCAGGGCACTTGCCATCGAAGTGGACGTGTTGGACACCCCACAGATATACGCCACCGTCGACCGCGCCATCAAGGAGTTTGGCAAAGTCGACATACTCGTCAACAACGCCGGCATACGCCTGGCGGAGCGCTTCATGGAGGGCACCGAGCAGGAATGGGCGCGGTGCCTCAACGTCAATCTTTTCGGCCCGATGGTGTTCGCCCGCGCGGTACTCGAAGGGATGATTGAGAGACAGACGGGAAAGATCATCAATGTGGCATCTGATGCGGGGCGTACCGGCAGTTCCGGGCAGGTCGTTTACGGAGCCGTCAAGGGCGGCATCATAGCATTCACGCGGAACCTCGCGGTGGAGGTGTCGCGCCACAAGATAAACGTCAACTGCGTTTCGCCCGGTCTCATCAACACGGACATGTGGAACGCCACCCGAAGGGACAGGCCCCGGCTCGCCGAGGCCTACGAGAAGACGATTCCATGGAAGCGCCTTGGTGAGCCGGAGGAGATTGCGGCAGCCATCCTCTTTCTCGCTTCCAACGAGGCTGACTACATCACCGGGCAGACGCTGAGTGTGAACGGTGGTGTCTTCATTGGATAGGCAAGAGCACGGCTTGTGGCTGTGCGTAGACATGCGGCTCAAGTCACACGCTTAAGGAGGGATGCGAAGTATGCACATCAAGAAACTCGGCGTCGTTGGCTGCGGACTGATGGGCTCCGGCATCGCGGAGATATCAGCCAGAGCGGGCTACGAAGTCGTGGTCACCGAGGTGACCGAGGACTTTCTCAAGAAGGGTATCTCCCGCATCGAGGCATCGTCGCAGAAAGCCGTCGACCGGGGCAAATCCACTGTGGAAGACCGCGCGGCAACGCTGGCGCGCATAACGGGTTCCACAAGGATGGAGGACCTGAAGGACTGCCAGATGGTCATCGAGGCCGTCATCGAGAAGATGGATGAGAAGAAGAAGGTCTTCTCTGTCCTCGAGGGCAGCTGTTCCCGCGAGGCCGTCCTGGCAAGCAATACCTCGTCTCTCTCCATCACCGAGATAGCAAGCGCTACGAAAACGCCCGACAGGGTGCTGGGGCTTCACTTCTTCAGCCCTGTGCCGGTGATGAAGCTGCTCGAGGTCGTGCGAACCACCATGGTCAACGACGACGTCGTGCAGGCCGGAGTTGACTATGGCAAGACAGTTGGGAAGGAAACGGTCGTCTGCAAGGATGCGCCCGGCTTCATCGTCAACCAACTGTATCTGCCCTACACGCTGGTCGCCATCAGGCAGTGGGAACGGGGCCTTGCTACCAAGGAGGACATCGACAAGGCGATGTCCCTTGGCCTCAATTACCCTATGGGGCCGTTCACGCTGATGGATTTCGTCGGGCTCGACATCCACTACAACGCCTGTATGGCCATCTACGACGAAACCAAGGACCCTGCTTACCTGCCCCCGCTCGTGCTGAAGAAGATGGTTCAGGCGGGACAGCTGGGCAGAAAGACAGGCAAGGGATTCTACGACTATGCGAGCAAGTAGCAGCGCAACAGGACGCTGCTCTTGTCCGGCAGAAGGAAGGAGTCAATAGGAAATGACAGGAATCGTATCGTACGCACCGTATCTGCCCCTCAACAGGTTGGACAGGGCCGAGATTGGCCGGGCCTGGGGGAAGGGAGGCAAAGGAGAGAAGGCGGTCGCCAGTTTCGACGAGGATACCATCACCATGGCGGTCGCAGTCGCACAGTCCTGCCTCGCAGGCATCGATATCAACACCGTTGACGGACTGTTCTTCGCATCGACGACCGCTCCCTACGCCGAGAAGCAATCCGCTGCGACCGTTGCAGCAGTGCTCGGGATGGGGGCCGAAGTCTACACCGCCGATTTCGGCAACTCCCTCAGGAGCAGCACCAATGCGCTCCGTGCAGCCGTGGATGCCGTCAACAGCGGCTCTCTCAAGAGAGTCCTTGTCTGCGCCGCAGAGCGCCGACTTGCCCTCCCCATCGGCGCAGGCGAGATGGCCTTCGGCGATGGCGCAGGCGCATTGCTCATCGGCAAGGAAGGTGTCGTGGCCTCCATCGACTCTATGTACACGATGTCCGATGAGATCATCGACGTGTTCAGGTCGGACACTGACCGCTACGTGAAATCCTGGGAGGTTCGCTTCGTCCGCGACGACGGTCACGGCCGAGTGGTCCCACAGGCAATCAAGGCAGCAATGGACAAGAACGGCCAGACTGTTGCCGATTTCTCGAAGATAGTGATGTACTCCCCGGATGCTCGACAGCTCGCCGCTGTCACGAAGTCCATGAAGCTCGACCCCGCAGTGGTACAGGATACGTTCTTCAACCAGTTCGGCGATACCGGCAACGCACAGGTGTTCATCACCCTTGCTGCCGCTCTTGAGCAGGCCAAGGCGGGCGACCGCATGCTGGTTGCGTCTTACGGCAACGGCGCGGACGTCTTCACGCTGACCGCAACGGCCGGACTAGCGGCAGCAAAGCCGGCGCGCGACATTAACTACTACCTCAACACAAAACTGATGATCTCAACCTATCAGAAGTACCTCCGCTGGCGTGAGATAGTCGAGGTCGAGCCCACCGCCACTGCTCCAATGGAGCAGCCCTCGCCCGTTGCGCTCTGGCGCGACAACAAGAGCGGCCTTGACCTCCACGGCGTAAAGTGCAGGAAGTGCGGCACTCCACAGTATCCTGCACAGCGTATCTGCATCGAGTGCGGCTCGAAGGATGACTTCGATGACTACTCGTTTGCAGACAAGTCCGCCGTTCTTGCCACATACAGCCATGACTCTCTGGGCGTCAGTGCTGACCCGCCAACCACCATTGCAGCTGTCGATTTCAAGGAAGGCGGCAGGATTACGTGTGACATGACGGACAGGGACCCTGCGGAGATCAAGATCGATATGCCTATCGAGATGGTCTTCAGGATACTCAGACACATCGGCGGCTTCTACACCTACTGGTGGAAGGCGCGCCCGAAGAGAGACTAGCAACACTAGCTACAAGCGAGGTGAAAAATGGACGGAATCAAGGATAAGGCCGCAATCATCGGGATGGGATGCTGCAAGTTCGGCGAGAACTGGGACCAGAGCGCCGACGACATGATAATCGACTCGGTGTACGAGGCTTACGCGGACGCGGGCATAGAGACGAAGGATGTCCAGGCCGCATGGCTTGGCACCTACATGACTGAATGGACGGGCCAGATGCTGTCGCGCGCATTGAAGCTCGACTTCATCCCCGTCACCAGGGTCGAGAATGCATGCGCCACCGGCTCCGACGCCCTTCGGAATGCGTGCTACGCGGTCGCGTCCGGCGCGTGCGACATCGCACTGGCCGTGGGAGTCGAGAAGCTGAAAGACTCCGGGTTCAGCGGACTGCCCGACTTCGAGATTCACCGCAGACAACTGAACACGTACCGGAGCCGGTCTTTCAGCCCTCCGGGCCACTTCGCGATGATGGCCACCAAGTACTTCGACAAGTACGGACTTAGCTACGACGAAGGGAAGCGCGTAATCGGAAGCATCTCGGTGAAGAACCACTACAACGGTTCGCTTCATCCCAAGGCCCACTTCCAGGCTGAGACGACCCTCGAAAAGGTCCTCAAGTCCCCCATCATCGCCTCGCCTCTCGGCTTGATGGACTGCTGTGGTGTGAGCGATGGCGCTGCCGCAGCTATCGTAGTCAGGGCCGATCTGGCGAAGAGTTTCAGGCCGGACCCCGTCTACGTCAAGGGTCTTCAGATTGCCGTCGGGCCGTCCGAGGGCTACATCAGCCAGAAGTACGATTGGGTCCACGTCGAGGAGACCCTCCGGGCCGGACAGCGCGCGTATGCCGAGGCGGGCATCAAGAACCCGCGTGAAGAGATAAGCCTGGCGGAAGTGCATGACTGCTTCAGCATCACCGAGCTCGTCATCATGGAGGACCTGGGATTCAGCGAGCGCGGCAAGGCGCCCGAGGATGTCGACGCCGGCTTCTTCGCGCTGGATGGCGGACTGCCGATCAACACCGATGGCGGCCTCAAGTGCTTCGGCCACCCCATCGGGGCGAGCGGCCTGAGGATGATGTACGAGGTCTACAAGCAGCTTCAGGGGAAGGCAGACAAGCGGCAGATAAAGAACCCGAGGCTGGGCCTCACGCACAATCTTGGCGGTACGCCCGCAACGTGCAGCGTGAGTGTCATCATAGCCGGCAACGAGAAGGGCTAGCCAGGCGCCGCCGGGTGACTCATCCCTGCAGGATGAGTTGAAGGCGACATCAGAACATGACAGCCGTGGAGGGCTCAAGCGCAGTGGCGCCTGGGCCCTCCTTCACGTTCCGGCAGCTTGAAGAATCCACGGACTGTGGCTCGAAGACAAGAACGGCCTGTGCACTGCCTTTGCGTCCTGCGGATAGCTGACCTATAATACTGCCATGGAGAAGAGCACTTTCAGGACCAAGTGCGGTCTCGCGCAGTCCCTGAAGGGCGGCGTTATCATGGATGTCGTCACGCCTGAGCATGCAAAGATTGCTGAGGATGCCGGCGCCTGTGCAGTCATGGCGCTTGAACGTGTCCCTTCCGATATCCGGGCAGCGGGAGGCGTCGCCAGGATGGCCGACCCGACGGTGATAGCCGCGATCATGGAGACGGTGAGCATCCCTGTCATGGCGAAGTGCCGCATCGGCCACTTCGTCGAGGCGCAGGTGCTCGAATCTCTCGGCGTCGACTTCATAGACGAGTCGGAGGTCCTCACTCCGGCAGATGAGCATTTCCACGTGTGGAAGCACGATTTTCAGGTCCCCTTCGTATGCGGTTGCCGGGAGCTTGGAGAGGCTCTGCGCCGCATCTCCGAAGGAGCGGCTATGATACGCACCAAGGGTGAAGCCGGTACGGGCAACATCGTGGAGGCTGTCCGCCACATGCGAGCGGTGCAGGACGGCATACGCAGAGTGCAGTCACTTCCGAAGGAAGAACTCTCCACGGAGTCCAAGGTCCTCGGAGCCCCACTCCAGCTTCTGCTCGACCTGCACGAGTCGGGGAAGCTGCCTGTCGTCAACTTCGCTGCCGGAGGCGTCGCCACGCCCGCCGACGCGGCCCTCATGATGCAGCTTGGCGCCGACGGCGTGTTCGTCGGCTCGGGCATCTTCAAGTCGAGCAACCCTGCTGCCAGGGCAAAGGCCGTCGTAGAGGCAGTCACCCACTTCCGGGATCCCGCTATCATTGCGCGCGTCTCAAAGGGTCTCGGAGAAGCCATGCCCGGCCTGGAGATGAGTTCTATCCCCCAACAGGAACTCCTCGCCTCCAGGGGTTGGTAGGGACGCGTTTGCGACAGGTAGTAGCGGACGACCTTGACGCTCTTCTAGATGTACTTCCTCCCCATGTCCGCGAGCCGCTGCGCGAGCAGGCACAACTCAGCGGACTGCTCGAGATTGTGCTCGACCTCGGCGCGCCTCCCGAGGCGCGCCTCCCCCGACAAGACAGCCTCATCAGCTGCAAGGAAGTCGACCACAACGACATCGCCTTTGTGGTATCGCGCGTCGGGGTCTTCACATCTGACAACAGAGCCGGCATCGAACGGACTCTCCATCGCATCTCTGCGATGCGCAACCGTCGTGGCGACATCGTTGGCCTCACCTGCCGGGTGGGTCGCGCGGTGTTCGGCATGGTGGACATGATTGAAGACCTCATCGAGTCCGGCCAGAATATCCTTCTTCTTGGTCGCCCCGGCGTAGGCAAGACGACCATGCTGCGCGAGGTTGCCCGTGTTCTTGCAGACAGCGCGAAGAAACGCGTCATTGTGATTGACACGTCGAACGAGATAGCCGGCGACGGAGACATCCCCCATCCCGCCATCGGTCACGCGCGGCGGATGCAGGTACCCACACCTGAACAGCAACATGCAGTGATGATTGAGGCCGTCGAGAACCATATGCCCGAGGTCATCATCATCGACGAGATTGGGACCGAACTCGAGGCACAGGCTGCCCGGACTATAGCCGAACGCGGCGTTCAGCTCATCGGGACAGCCCACGGCAACAGCCTGGAGAATCTGATACTCAACCCTACTCTCTCAGACCTTGTGGGCGGAACTCAGTCGGTGACGCTCGGTGACGAGGAGGCCCGCAGAAGGCACACGCAGAAGTCCGTGCTCGAGCGCAAGGCGCCTCCCACATTCGATGTTGTGGTGGAGATTCACGACTTCTACAAGGTATCGGTCCATGCGGACGTCTCCGAGGCCGCAGACAGCATCCTGAACCGGAAGCCCGTGCGCACCGAGTTCCGCTGGGTGGACGATGACGGCCGGACCCGGACTGAGACCCGACATGAGTCTCTATCCAACAGCGGGTCACAAGTCCAGGTAATAGAGGCGGCCGAGCTGCAGGGCCGCGAGCGGACCTTCAGGGTCTTCCCTTTCGGCGTCAACCGGGCGCGACTGGAACTCGCCGCCAAGAGAGAACGCGCAGCCATACAGCTCGTGGACAATATCGGAAGCTCCGACATCTTCCTGACAACACGGGCCCACTACCGGCGCAAACCGCAGCGCATTCGCGATGCCGAAGCGCTCGGCATCCCTGTCTACGTACTCAAAGGCAATGACGTCTCGCAGCTGCGCCAGAGCCTGCAGTCTCTGTCTCCCGACCTTTCGCGAACCGGCTACGTTCACAAGTTGCAGGAGGTGCTCAACGGCAGGAGAGGAAAGGAGAGCGGCAGCGCCAATTCCAGGGAGGACTCCATAGTCCGGGGGTTGCTGTAGATCGATGGGACTCTTTGTTTCGTTCGAAGGAGGAGAGGGCTGCGGCAAGACCACGCAGGCGAAGCGCCTCGCGGAGCAGCTCAAACGGGCCGGCCATCGAGTCGTCCGCACCCACGAGCCTGGAGGGACATCCCTCGGGGACGACCTCCGCCGTTCCCTGAAGAAGTGTCGCGATACACTGGTCTCGCCGGAGGCCGAGCTGCTTCTCTTCGCTGCGGCCAGGGCCCAGCTTACGTGCGAGGTCATTATTCCAGCGCTCGAGCAGGACAGCATCGTCATCTGCGACAGGTTTTCCGACTCGACGATTGCGTACCAGGGTTACGGCCGGGGGCTGCCTCTCGACCTCGTGGAGACGATCAACTCGGTTGCTACACGAGAGCTCCGTCCGGACCTCATCGTGCTGCTCGACATGGATCCCGCCCTGGCACTCAAACGAAAAAGGCAGCCACGAGACCGCTTCGAGCTGGAGGGGCTGGTCTTCCACGAGCGTGTGAGACAGGGCTACCACCGCCTTGCAGCGGAGGAGCCACAGCGCTGGCTCGTCCTGGACGCAACACGCTCGTCCGGCACGACGGCACAGTCGATTCTGGAGCGGGTCCAGACCCTTCTGGAAGAACGCGCGTCCGGGCAGCACCCTGCCTAGCACAGACGTCCCTTCGCGAGGAGAGCAGAGTCGGCGGTTTTCGATGAGACAGCGAGTAGCAGTCGCGCTCAGTGGCGGCGCCGACTCCGCCGTTGCAGCGATGGTCCTCAGACGGGGCCCTTACGAGCTGTGTGCGTTGCACCTGCTGCTCACAGACACACCCGCTTCATTGGCGCAGAGCGAGCAAGCACAAGTCCTCGCACGCCGTCTCGGCATCGAGCTGCATGTGGTGGACCTCGTGCAGGAGTTCTCTTCTCGCGTCGTGGCGCCGTTCTGCTCCGAGTACTCCTCCGGAAGAACACCCAACCCCTGTGTTGTCTGCAACAGGAGCATCAAGTTCGGGGTCACGCTGAGGGAGTCGCTCTCCAGGGGGGCCGACCGTCTGGCAACCGGTCACTATGCGCGACTGGAGCGGTGCTCCGGCCGCAACCTGCTCTTGCGGGCACTCGACAGGCAGGCCGACCAGTCCTACTTCCTCTATGCGGTCGACGGTCCTGCGCTTGAACGCGTCCTGCTGCCTCTCGGCGCGATGACGCGGAAGGAAGTGCACTCCATTGCCTCCGACGAAGGCCTCCCGACGGGGAAGCCGAGCAAGGACATCTGCTTCGTCCACGACAGGAGCTACCATCGCTTCGTGGCGGCCCGGGTCTCTTCCACTCCCGGAGACATCATCGACACCGGGGGAAGAGTGCTCGGGCAGCACAGGGGGCTACCCTTCTACACAGTCGGGCAGCGGCGCGGACTGGGCATGGCTCTCGGAGAGCCACAGTACGTCGTGCAATTGGACGCTCGCCTGAACCGGCTGGTCGTCGGAACCGAGGACGAGCTCTACAGCGAGGCGGCAACGCTCCGCAATCTGTCGTGGCTCGCGGGCGCCCCCCCGGACAATGCCCTGGACGTGCACGCGAAGGTGCGCTTTCGCTCGAAGGGAACTACCGCACATGTGACTCTCACTTCCCGCGAAGCCTACGTGAGATTCGGCGAGCCGCAGCGCGCCATCGCGCCCGGGCAGTCAATCGTGTTCTATGATGGGGACGTGGTGCTCGGCGGAGGAATCATCCACGAGGCACACAGGGAGGCCAGGCGTGTGCGCTAGACGGCACTTCCCGACCAATGCCCGGGAGACCTCACTCAAAGAGCAGGGTGTATGGCCCGTGGCGGGAGTTGACGAGGCAGGGCGTGGTGCACTTGCGGGGCCCGTTGTCGCGGGCGCCGTCGTGGCGGACTGGTGTCTCGAACTTCCGTGGTACAACGAGGTTCGCGACAGCAAACAGCTCACAGCATCTCAGCGCGAGCGGTTGTTCGCCCTCATCTCCAGGGATGCGCTTGCGGTCGGCGTCGGCATCACGGGCAGCGGGGACATCGACTCGGCCGGCATCGTTGCAGCGACTCGAAAGGCGATGTACGCGGCGCTCGACAGCCTCGCTGTGCGCCCGGAGTTCGTGCTTGTCGACTGGATGGTGCTGCCGCAACTCCGGGTCCGCCAGGAGGGAATCGTGAAGGGCGACAGCCGTTGCCTCTCCATCGCATGCGCCTCCATCGTCGCCAAGGTGACTCGTGACCGCATCATGGCAGAGCTGGACCGGCAACACCCGGGCTACGACTTCGCGCGCCACAAAGGCTACGGAACCGCAGACCACTTGAGTTTCCTTGCCGGGCGGGGCGCGTGTCCGGAGCACCGCCGCAGCTTCAAACCCGTGCGCATGGTCGAGGGAGGCCTTCTGTGAAGCCGTCGGAGGTTGGTCGGCGCGGCGAGCAACTGGCGTGCTCGCTGCTCAAGAAGCGCGGCTACAGGATTGTCGAGACCAACGCACGCGGCCACTACGGCGAGATAGATATCGTCGCCCGGGTCAGGGGTTGTCTCGTCTTCGTCGAGGTGAGAAGCCGGACCAGCACCGAATTCGGGACCCCGGAGGAGTCGGTAACCCGGCAGAAGCGGCGGAAGCTCGTAACCTGCGCGCTGGACTACGTCGCGTCACATGACAACCCGGAAGACCAGGTGTGGCGCATCGATGTGGTGGCGATAGAGATGGATGAGCACGGCGTTCAGACCCGTGCCGAGCTCATCGAGAACGCGGTCCCCATATCCTGAGAACCACCCTGCAGTACAATGGGCGGACTACGCCACAAGGAGAGGAGGCAACAGATGAAGGTATTCGTGTCCTATTGGCTTCCGGACGCCCCCCTCAACGCTCTGCGCGAGAAGCACACTGTCGTCGTTAACGAGGAGAATCGCGTGCTCACGGCGCAGGAACTCGTAGCGCAACTGGCAGACTCCGATGCGTTGCTCTGTGTTGGGAGCAGGGTCGACAGGGCGGTCCTCGATGCCGTCGGCCCACGCCTGAAGATAGTCGCCAACTGGGGCGTCGGCTACAACAACATCGACGCCGACTACGCGGCGCAGAAGGGAATCATGGTCACGAACACGCCGGACGTCCTGACGGAGACGACGGCGGACCTCTCGTGGGCCATACTGATGGCCGTGGCGCGGAGAGTGGTAGAGGCTGACGCCTACGTGCGTGCCGGCCAGTTCCAGGGATTCAAGCCGTTCGCGATGCTGGGAGCCGATGTATGGGGCAAGACACTTGGCATCATCGGCTGCGGCAGGATTGGCCAGGCGGTAGGAAGACGGGCTCAGGGCTTCGGAATGAGAGTCCTCTACCACAACAGGAAACCGCTGGACAAGGAAACAGAGCGTGCCCTCGGTGCCCGCTACATGGAGATCGACGCGCTCCTCAAGGAATCCGACTTCGTCTCTCTCAACGTGCCGCTTACGGAGGAGACCCTCCACCTTATCGACGCCCGCCGGCTGTCCCTCATGAAGCCTTCTGCTTTCCTGGTGAACACGACGAGAGGGCCCGTGGTCGACGAGCAGGCGCTGTTGACAGCCTTGCTCGAGAAGCAGATAGCGGGGGCCGCCCTCGACGTATTTGAGAAGGAGCCGGCGGTGACCCCGGGGCTGACAGAGCTACCGAACGTCGTGCTGACGCCGCACATCGGCAGCGGCAGCTGGGAGACAAGGACCGCGATGGCATACGTGTCCGTGAGGAACATCATTGCTGCGCTGGAAGGACAGCCTCCACCAAACCTGGTCAACAAGCCAATCTGTCAGTGAGACTGACCGGGTCTCAAAGAAACACATATCGGGGCGGGCACAAGGCCCGCCCCTCTCTCGTGTCCTGTGAGTAATTGGGCCTACGCGGTCTTCACCCGGGCAGCCTTCTCAAGGCCAAGTTCCTTGATGGCCGCCTCGCGCATCTTGAACTTCTGTATCTTGCCCGTGATCGTCATCGGATACTCGGTGACGAACTTGACGTACTTCGGTATCTTGTAGTGGGCGATCTTCCCCTTGCAGTAGGCCTTGACCTCGTCCTCCGTGGCCGTCTCTCCCTCGCGCAGCTCAATCCACGCCTGGATCTCTTCGCCATACTTCTCGTCAGGCACTCCGATGACCTGGACGTTCTTCACCTTGGGATGACCGAACAGGAACTCCTCTATCTCCCGCGGGTAGACGTTCTCGCCACCCCTTATGATCATCTCTTTGGCCCGGCCTGTAATCTTGCAGTAGCCTCGCTCGTCCATGGTGGCGAGGTCTCCGCTGTGCAGCCAGCCGGCGACATCGATGGCCTCGGCCGTCGCCTCGGGGTTGTTGTGGTAGCCTCGCATGATGTTGTAGCCGCGATAGCAAATCTCACCCTGGGTCCCGCACGGAACGATGGCTCCGGTCTCCCTGTCGACAACCTTGACTTCAACGCAGGGGCCAGGCAGGCCCACGGTGCCTGTGCGGTCTTCGAGCGCCGCGTCGACAGGCGTCTGCGTTGCCACAGGAGAGGCCTCGGTCTCACCGTAGCCGATGGTCATCTGGCTCGCGTGCATCTTCTCGTTGACTTTCTTCATGATTTCGATAGGACAGGGGGCCCCCGCCATGATACCCGTTCGCAATGAACGCAGGTCGAAGGAGTCGAACTCCGGATGCTCCAGCTCGGCGATGAACATCGTCGGCACCCCATGGAGCGCGGTGCAGTGCTCCTGCTCCACCGCCTGGAGCGTCGCGAGAGCGTCGAAGCTCTCTGCAGGCACAACCATGGTTGCCCCATGAGTCACACAGGCCAGATTGGCCAGCACCATGCCGAAGCAGTGGTAGAAGGGCACAGGGATGCACAGACGGTCCTTGTCGCTCAGCAGCATCCCCTCTCCGGAGAAGAAGCCGTTGTTGAGGATGTTACGGTGTGTCAGCGACGCGCCTTTGGGCAAGCCCGTTGTCCCTGACGTGTACTGGATGTTGATGACATCGTCGAAGTCCAGCAAGGCCTGGCGCTCGTCAAGCTCGTCATAGGCAACGTCCTCGCCCAGAGCAAGGAACTGCTGCCAGTTGAACATGCCGGGCGGCGATTGGTCGCCTATCAGGATTGCGCTCCTGAGCTCCGGCAGCCTCTCGGACCGTATCGCCCCGGGAGTAGAGTCGCGCGCCTCCGGGCACACGTCGTAGAACATGGAGACGTAGTCCGAGGACTTGAAGCGCTCGATAAGCAGGAGCGTGCTTGCCTCCGAGTTCTTCAAGGCATGTTCCAGCTCGTGGGTGCGGTAGGCGGGGTTGATGTTGACCAGCACGGCACCCATCATGGCGCTACCGAACTGTACCAGCACCCACTCGGGGTAGTTGGTGGCCCAGATGCCGATCCTGTCCCCACGTTTGACGTCGAGCTTCATCAGGGACTTCGCCACCCGGCGGCAATCGTCCCTGAACTCTGTGTAGGTCCACCGGCGGCCACTTGGAACATCCACCAGCGCCTCGTTGTCGGGGAAACTGTCACTGATGTGGTCGAGGAAATCCGGGATAGTCAGTCCGATGGGCGGGGTGGCCGAGCTCCCGTAAGCGTAGCTCAGCGGAGTTGAACGCACCATGTCTCTCCCTCCTTGCAGAATGTGTTCTGCCACGCGGCCCTGCTGTTGTTCGGGAAGCACAGGACCGCGGATAGACCCTGGTTGCTACATATACCTGTTCAGAATCTCCGGCACCAGCACAGAGCCATCCGCCTGTTGGCAGTTCTCCAGCACGGCAATAAGCACTCTGGGAAGCGCGAGTCCGGAGCCGTTCAGTGTGTGCAGGAACTGGGGCTTGGAACCGACCTCCGCGCGGAAGCGCACGTTGGCCCTCCTTGCCTGGAAGTCCCCGCAATTGCTGCACGAGCTGACCTCGAGCCACTCTCCGCACCCGGGCGCCCAGACCTCGATGTCGAATGTCTTGCACGATGCAAACCCGAGGTCCCCCGTGCAGAGCTGAACCACACGGTATGGCAACTCCAGCTTCTGCAGCACTTCCTCCGCGTCGGTGAGCAGAGTGAGAAGCTCGGCATCGGAGTCGTCGGGCCTCACGTACTTGTACAGCTCGACCTTGTCGAACTGGTGACCCCGCTTGATGCCCCGCGTGTCCTTGCCTGCCGCCATCTTCTCCCGGCGGAAGCACGGCGTATACGCCACGTAGCGCACGGGCAACTCGCTCCCGTCGAGAATCTCGTCACGGTGCAGGTTCGTCAACGGCACTTCCGCCGTGGGGACAAACCAGAAGTCCTCCTCTGCATCGTGATACAGGTTGTCAGCGAACTTGGGCAGATTGCCCGAGCCCACCATGCACTCCTTCCGGAGCATGAACGGCGGGTATATCTCTCTATATCCGTGTTCCTTCGTGTGCAGGTCCAGCATGAAGGAGATGAGTGCCCGCTGAAGCCGCGCTCCGAGGCCCTTCAGCACGTAGAACCGGCTCCCGGAGAGCTTGACCCCTCTCACGAAGTCGATTATGTCCAGGCGCTCGCCGATGTCCCAGTGCGAGGCGGGCTCGAACTCGAACTGCCTCGGGGTTCCCCAGCTGCGTACGATGATGTTGTCCTCGGCGTCTTTGCCCTCGGGGACACTCTCGTGCGGCATGTTCGGCAGTTCCAGCAACAGGGCGTCAAGAGCGTCCTTCGCCTCCTTCGTCCCGCGCTGCAGTTCAGCGATCTGCTCCCCGAGGTCCTTCATCTCCTCCATAAGCCCGGGCGGGCGCTCCTTCATACGCCCGAGTTGCTTGCTCGTCTGGTTATGACGCGCGCGCAGCCCTTCCATCTCGCGCAACAGCTTGAGGTGCCGCTCATCAGCCTCGACAACCGGGCCAATGGCGTCAGTGCTGCCCCTCAACTCCATCGCACGCTCCACAAGCGGGCGGTCTTCCCTGATAAGCCTGATGTCAATCATCGTGCTTCCCCCTTAGCTGAGGAAAAAGTATCACGTCGCGGATGGAGTCCTGCCCCGTCAGCAACATCACCAGCCGGTCAATGCCGATTCCGAGTCCACCCGCAGGAGGCATGCCATACTCCATGGCCTCGATGAAATCCTCGTCGGCGACCTCGACGTCCTCCTCGCCGACCCGCTCCCGGAGCTGTTGTTCAAGGCGCTCGCGCTGGTCGACCGGGTCGTTCAGCTCGCTGAAGGCATTCGCGAACTCGAGGCCGGAGATGAAGGCTTCGAAACGCTCGGCCATGCGGTCGTTGCCCCTCTTCCTCTTTGCGAAGGGCGACATCTCGACGGGATAGTCAAGCACGAACGTCGGCTGCACAAGCTTCGGCTCGACGAAGGTCGAGATGAGGGCGTCGATGAGCTTGGCCCGCCGGGGCAAACCGTCGACACGCACGCCCTCCTGCAGCATCCTCTCGTGCAACCCTTCGGTGTCGTCGTAGTCCTCGAAGTCGATGCCGCTTGCCTCCCTCACGGCATCCCGGAGGTATACGCGCCGCCAGGGCGGGGCCAGTTCGATTTGATTACCGCGGAACTCGACGCGAGTCGTGCCAAGCACTTCCTGAGCCACCGCAGCGAACAGGTTCTCCGCCAGGACCATCATGTCCTCATAGTCGCCGTACGCACAGTAGCATTCCATGAGCGTGAACTCCGGGTTGTGCCGCACAGATATACCCTCATTCCTGAACACCCGGCCAATCTCATATACGCGGTCCACGCCGCCCACAATGAGCTTCTTTAGAGAGAGCTCGAGGGCGATGCGCAGAAAGAGGTCCTCGCCAAGGGAGTGGTGGTGCGTGACGAAAGGTCGTGCCAGCGCGCCGCCTGCCTTCGCCTGCAGCACGGGGGTCTCCACTTCCAGATATCCTTCGCCGTCGAGGAATCTCCTGGTTGCGCTCACGATTCTGCTCCGGAGCACGAAGGTGCTCCGCACGTCGTCGTTCGAGAGGAGGTCAAGGTATCTCTGGCGGTATCTCGTCTCCACGTCGACAAGACCATGCCATTTCTCGGGCAGGGGCCTCAGCGACTTGGCCAGAAGCCCGACGCGCGCCACATCGACTGTCACCTCGCCGGTCTTCGTTAGAAACAGTTCCCCCTCAACCCCGACGAAATCCCCGATGCCTATGTCCCGCAGGAGGTCGTAGCTCTCGTCACCCAGCAGGTCACGGCGCAGACAGACCTGCAGCTTCCCCGAACCATCCTTGAGGTCGAGGAAGGCCATCTTGCCCATCTTGCGCCTGGCCATGACACGGCCCGCAAGTGACACAACCTGTGACCTCTCGCCCTCACGCTCGCACAGCGCACGGGCTTCCGCCGCTGTGTGGCTCGGGCGGTACGTGTGGGGATACGGTTCGACACCGCGCGACCTCAGGTCGCGGATAGTTTTGAGGCGCTCTTCTGTGACACGATCAAGGCGTGAAGTCATGCAGTTCCCTTCGCCGTGGGGCAGGAGCCCCACACAGCGCGGCGCTATCTGTCGCGGAGGATACGCTACGGGAGGTCGTCGACCCCACCACTCTCCGCAGGGCCACTGTCTGCGAGCACGGCCCGCGCCTGCTCATAGTACGCCTCGGGCACGAGGATTCGCACTTCGCCCAGTCCATCAATGGTGAGACCGTACACGATGCTCGCGCTCTCGTAGCTGAGAGCCGCCGGAATCCCTTCGTCCTCCAGCCGCGCCCTGATTATCTGGGCTTCGCCGTGTCTGGCCTTGCAGACGACTACCAACTCATTCCCCAGCATCCTTCGTACCCTCACGCTATTCTAACAGAAAGCCTAGCTGCCTCCAACGTATTCTCCCTGTATCCGAACAGCGCTCTCCCCCTCAGGTATTGACATTCATCCGACGCTGTGGTGGACTTTGGGCCGACCGTCAGACGGCCACACGGAAGGGGGTAGCAGCGGTATGAAGGTTGCAGCCGTACAGGCCTCACCGGTCCTGCCCATGGACAGAGATGCCACTGTCGACAAGGCGTGCTCGCTCATCGCCGAGGCAGGCAGACAATCGAACGTGCAGGGGACACTCGCAACTCCGTTAACACGCAACTCCCGTAATCCGTGGATTGGAGAGCATGTGCAGCTATGAACCACACGTGGTAAGTTGTCACCCAGGAGGTGACAATGAGAAAGCCATCGGATCGCCTGGGCTTCAAGATAGTCGGTGACCTGGAAGAGACCGCTACTCCCTG
>JAUVZB010000131.1 GCA_030602785.1 Dehalococcoidia bacterium | reverse complement strand
GTGCCGACGATGGCTGCCAGGATCTCGGGGACGGGGCGGCCAACGATGGCAAGATAGCATATGACCCCGAATCCGGCAAGGGCCATGGCGCCCTGGATGAGGGCAGAGGTCTTGAAAAGGTCGATGAGCTTGTCGCGCATGGGGATCTTGCCCTCCTAAGGTTGGTCAATGGTCACGATCACGTCGTCCAGGCGCATCTCGTACTGGGTAGCGTCGCTGCTGTCAACCTCGATGTAGACATGGCACCGCCAAGGTGCCGCAGGCACTAGTGCACGACCGGGGATCGCGCTCATGTCATAGGCGATCCCCAGGAAGACGAATCTGACAAAGAAGCCTGTAACGAAGTCCGCCACCAGCTTCGCGTTGCGCCATTCCCATATGTTTCCCCCAAGTATCCCGACGTTCGCAAAGTTTGTCCAGCCCACAGCGTCGGTTCCATGGGCCAGGTCGCCGGTTCCGGGATCAAGGCGCACGTAGAAGAACTGACGTCCTGTGGGCAACGAGCTTCCGATTCCGAACTTGATGTACTCGATGGCGGGGCCGTAAGCGACGCTACACTCTAGTCCTACGTGTCCTCTGTAGCCGTAGCCGAGATAATGACTCATCCGTGCGTAGGTACCGCCCCCAGAACCGTTGACCATCTTGACGCAGAATGGGGAACTTAGAGCCTGCTCGGTGAAAAGGCACAAGATGCCGTCTGCGCTGGAAATGAGCGGGTACCAAGCTCCTGTGCCCTCCCTGAAGTTGTCCGAGAAGACTACGTGGCCGATCCGATCCCAAGAGGATACAGCCCCTATTCGAACAGCCTGCTCAGCCATATCGTCCAGGCCGTACAGAACAGAGATTGGGCCGACGAGGCCCCAGTCAGGTGTTCCGTGTGGCATCTTGGCTCCTCATCATTCCTCGGTCATAATGAAGCCAGTCAAGTCTACCGTGCAGGTGTCCCCTGCCAGGCCCCCTACGAAGTTCGCCCTGATAGTACCTCCATCACCCAGGTAGGTGTGCCCCGACCATTGGCTGCGTTGACCCGCAGCAAACGCCTGTACATCATCGTAGACACGGGCAATAGCCCAGGGATGTCGATTGTCCACATAGTGTTGTGTCGTGGGGGAGATATCATCAGACGTAGAGATGGTCGTGACAATCCATATCTCATCGGCTGGACACGCTGCGGAGTCAACGAACCCGCCTGCCCCTGATATGACAGCAGCGCGGCGCGATACGATGAGTCCCTTGAGGGAGAAAAGCTGGTCCTCACCCCGCACCTGGACCGTGCCGTCGGTGTGGCCACGAACCGCCCTGTATCTGGTGCCATCCCAGACCAGCGGCGTCCGGGGACTTGGTACGTGGTCTGGGAGTATCTCTGGCATGGTCAGGCACCTCTCAGGAGGCCCAGGGCCTCGAGGGTGCGCTGGAGCTCCTCCAGCTCGCCCGGGGGAGGGGCGGGCTCGACGAGGACCATGAAGGTGGGCGTGTGGGGATAGAAGTCGTCCTCATTCCAGGTCTTGATGACGAACTCAAAGGGCTCGGCGGTGAGCGGGAAGCGATCGGCGAAGTAGAACATGTAGTCGTTCCAGTGGAAGGAGTCGGCTGGACTCCAGGGCCAGGCGGGCAAGCCCTGGTGCCAGACCTGGAGGTGGCAGAGACCATAGCAGCCCTTGGGGAAGCCGACCCAGACCCCGGTGACCATGCCGGGAAAGACCCGACAGCGGGTGACGACGGGGGAATACTTGGTCGTGAGCGCGGGCGTGGGGCACTCGACCTTGTAGAGCATGGCTGACCTCGGCGACTACGGCGACTCGTACGGATCGAGAAAGAACCCGGTGACGTTCATGTGGACGTGATCGCCCTCAGCCGAACCGCCGTCGTTGGCGGTGACCCTGAACCGGGCGACGACCTGATAGTCTGAGAGAAG
>JAUVZB010000062.1 GCA_030602785.1 Dehalococcoidia bacterium | reverse complement strand
GCCGCCCCCGACCGCGCCGCACCGAAAAGTTCCAGGCGCACGACATCGCCCCAGAGGGGGCAGGAGGGTGAGAGATGGCAGAGCTGGCGAGGCCGTATGAGATCTATGAGTGGAAGGATGGCGAGACCAGGGAGTTCACGGTCGAGCGGTGGGAGCTGGGAGATCTAGAGATCCACCCCCGGGATGGCCGCCCCCCGAAGATGATCGAGGTGCTGAGGATCCACGTGCCCGTGGAGGAGAAGCCCGAGTTCCCCCACTACTGGGATCTGACCTCGAGCAGGCTGGTGGCGCAACTGAGTTCGATCCTGGAGGCGCGCAGGGGGAGAGGGCAAAGGGTGAAGGTGACTGCGATCGGAACGGCGCCGCGCACCCACTACAGTGTGACCTGGCTCCCGGCGAGCTTGAGGTAGCCATGAACAGACAAACCGAGGGGCTGATGTCGGTGCTCTTTGTCGTGCTCATCTCCCTGGTGGTCTCGTTCCTTGTCACCTTGGTCATGCTGTGGGCGAAGGGTCAGTAGGATCCCGGAGAGACAGAGACCGGTTCGCCTGGCAAACTGGACGACTGAGAGAGGAGAACGTTGCCATGTCAGGACTCAAGAAGCATCTGCGCGTGGCCATCCGCCACCTCAAGCTCGAGCACACCGAGCTCGACCACGCGCTCGATCACGCCCTCTCTGAGGAGTATGCCGAGCCATGGGTCGAGGCCATCGACAAGGCCGTCAAGACCAACCGGGAGACGACCACCCACGTTCAGAACATCCTGACCACCATCAAACACCCACGCGCACAGGATTTCGGCCGAAAGCCGGGCAAGATCCGGCCAGGCCGGCAATAAAGCAGCCTGGGATCGGGGGTGTCAAAAATGTCGCATCATTTTCGCGCCCCCCCCTCCCGTACCCACCCCCCCAGCGGTTCGGCTGCCCTTTGGGCAAAAGCCCGTTTTCTCAAAGGGAGGGAAGGTATACGTCAAAAGTGTCGCATAGGCTCAGAGGGAACGGTGGAAAGAGTCAGGATGCAGGCACCAGAAGCCGCGCCAGATCTGGTTGCGGAAGTCGTCAAAGCAGTTGCCCGATCGAAGGTAGACCGTTTCGCCCGGACTTAGGGCCTGCAACGCACGGCGAGCGCCTTTGGAATGGTGGAAGTAGCGACGGCGGAAGCCCCCCATTGGAGCAGATAAGGGTGACAGCCGCTGCTGCTTGACCTGTCCGTAGGCGGCAGGCTCGAGATCGGTCTGGTAGGTATTGGGCATCCGCTTGGCTAGAACTGTCTTGCCAGCCCGCCGAGTGTGAAACCAGCCCTCCTGGTGCTCCTCGGGGGTGAGAACGGTGTTGGGGTCACGATCGGATTGCATCACGTTGGGAGTCTTGGCGATATGCTCGGAGTTCGTGTAGCGGCCGACGGTGCGAGTCGAGCGACCGGTCTCCTTGGCCAGGGTGGCGTGGGCGACGGTTTGCGGCTTGTGGGCGAACCGGGAGGCGAGCAAGGCCGCACGGAGCTTGCCTATGGAGGAGAAGTCGTCCAAAGGGATCCAGACGGGGCGAAGGCGCACCTCGACGCCGAGGGCGGCGGCGACCTTGCGGAAGGAGTGAGTCTCAAGGTAGCCCTGGAACCGGTGGTAGAAGATGCAGTCCTTGGCTATGGCGCGCTCGAGGGTCCGAAGGCTGAAGAGGTGCTGGTGCTTGACGAAGTGGCGAAGGTCCTTGATGGCGACGCGGCCGCGACCGATGGGGTCGAGGTAGCGGACCAGGATCCAGATGCGGTAGAGGAGATCGAGGCGGTCGTGCATGGCCGCCTCGGCGATCTCGGGGTATGATTTGACGTGGCCTGGATAGGTGTGCACGCTTTTCCTCCCGCCCCGGCCAGACATATGCCCACAAGCGTGCACTTGCGCTACCGGGCGCCTGGCCGGGATTGGGATTGCTTCTAGCGCAGGCGAATTATAGGACGAAAGGAGAGAGATGTCAAGGGTGAACAGAAGGCAGATGATAGACAGGGCGATAGAGGATATGCTAGTTGCGCACGTCCGTGGGGGGCTCTTTCGGGCCACACTGCGGTGTCCCGACTGCGGGCAGGAGCTCTGGGCCGATGGCACGGGGAGGGAAGTGTTCTTCACTTGCACGTGCGGTTTTGGGGTAGGAGTGATGTTTGAGCAGAGGCTGGATGAGATGGAGGAGGAGGCATGAAAAGGGGAGGTTTGCCGTTCGTGGTGGCCGTGATAGCGATGGCCTTCATCCTGGTGATGTTCTATCGGTACACGCCGGGGAGTGCGTTGCCCGGGGTGCTGACCCCGATCGCGGCGACGACAGAGGCGACGGCAGAGGTGACGGCCTGGGAGCCGGTCGCCAAGCTGACCCCGATCGCGGCGACGGCAGAGGCGACGGCCCTGTACCGGGTGACCCCGATGTTCCTCGGGGGTCTGGGCGAGCCAGCGCCCGGGGCGCTGCCTGACCCGGCCTGGATCCCGGTCTGGGGGTATGAGATCTGGACTGGCCGCTACACCAGCGAGGAGCTCAAGGGGGCACTGTTTGCCCAGGGTTACGATCTCGACGCCGTTACTCAAGTGGGAGAGACCATCACTGCCTCCCAAGCAGAGAAAACCAAGACCGCCGACACGAGGGCCACTAGAGCGGCCGCGTGGGCCACTCTCTCGGCGGAAGGGACGCCACGTCCTGAGCGATGAGGGGTTTGTGGTGGGAAACGGGCGCACAGGTCCCGTATAACGACGGGTGTAAAGCTAGGAGGGGGAAAATGGAGGACGTCTGGGTCAGGGTGAGGCAGTTGGTCGACCTGGCGGAGCGAGCGACGGTCACGGTGACCGGCTTGAGGGATGCAAATGGCCAGGAGGTGGTGTTGGCGTTCCGGTTTGAACAGGGAGAGTGCGTTCGGTATGTGGAGGGACCGGCTCCACAGGAGGAAGGGGATGAGGGGTGAAATGAAGACGTACAAGGGCACTCGTGACAGGTCTGTGACCGTCTACCCGGAGTCGGGCGATAGCTATCCGCTGCCCTGGCGACTGGACCTGTGGAACCACAGTCCGACGGGGCTCAACTGGGGCTACGGCGGCAGTGGGCCAGCGCAACTGGCCCTGGCCATGCTCGCCGACCACCTGGGCAAGGACGAGGTGGCGGTGCATCTGCACCAGCAGTTCAAGTGGAACGTGATCTCCGTTCTACCGATTGACGAGCCCTGGGAGATCAGCTCACAGCAGATAGCCTCCTGGCTGGGAGTCCAACTCACGTTGCCCCTGTTCTAGACGGGATCAGGGCAGGGGCGTTTCGGGGGGCAGGGCGTCGCCCTCGATCCTGGCGAGGACGATCTGGGCCTTGCGGATGTGCTTGCGGGCCCGCTCGAGACGGGCCAGGTTCTCCATGGCGTCGAGGGTGGCCATGGCCCGGCGCTGGCGCCGGATGGCCTTGTCAAGCTCGGTGAGGGAAGCGAAGAGGCGGTCCATGATCTCGCGCATGGTGGCTCCCTAAGGAGAATGTGCGATGACGGTAGAGCAACTGAGAGCGATGCATGCTCTGATCAACGAGATAAAGGCTTTGGGTGCGCAGTACAAGCTAAGTCAACTACGCGAATCCGACATCCCTCTTGATCCTGGATGGGAGCTCACGGTGACTGACCAGGAATTGGAGCGCAAGGCTCGTCTCTATGTAGCCCAGCGCAACAGCCCTCTCACTCCGTCAGCCCGTAAAGCGCGTCGCTACCGTCGAGAACGCGACGCGCGCGGGGAATGCACACCACGAGAGCGGCAAGCGAGATGGTCTGTCAATAGCGGCTTGTGTTACTTGTGCGGACGACCAGCGGACGTGATGGATCATGTGATCCCTTTGGCCAAAGGTGGGTCCAACTGGCCAGCCAATCTTCGGCCTGCGTGTTGGCGCTGCAACTTCACGAAGGGAGCCAGGTGGCCCTACGATATCGAGGCCCATCGGCAAGAGAAAGGATACTATGACCGCCCCCTCCTGCAAGAATCTCTGCCACTGGGTCGAACCCAACGCAGATAACCCACAATGACCGGAGTGGATATCCACCCGGCCGCTTTCCGATCGGACAAGAAATCCTGCATAATGGGCCTCACGGCGGGGAGGCGGCCAGGAAGGCCTCGAGGGACTGGGTGTCGCCGAGATAGGTGATGACTGCGGCGTCCACGCCGACGCCCGCCAGGTAGGCCTCGTACTGTTCCTGGGTGATCTCGCCGAGCTGGAGCATCCGGGTGTAGCTGCCAATGGCCTCGTCCATGAGGGCCTGCAATTGCGGGCGCTGGAAGTAGGGGCTCTCGAGCGGGGGCGCCTTGATCCTCTTGAGAGCCTGGGTGATGACGGTGGCCCGAGCCAGAGCCTCGGCCAGGCCGTCGGCGAGCAGCATCGCGAAGAGTTGCCCCACGTCGACGAGCCTCTTGCGAAACATCTCGATGTGCCCCCGAACGTGTTCCTCCCGGAGCGCCGCCAGAGCAGGGTCCTCCTCCCACGGCGGCAAGATGTCGGGCACGGGGCGAGCGCGAAGCTCCTCCAGTTGGCGAATCTGGGTGACGAGGGCCGGGTCGGGAATCAAGTTGGCCAGGCCCATCTCCATGACAGCCGCGGTGACCTGGCCCTCTCGGAACTGCTTGACCCAGGTGGCGATGGCGTCGCGCCGGGACTTGGCCAGGACCGGGTCCTCGGGAGGTGGCGGCGGGACCTCGGGCGGGACCCGATAACGGCGGCTCTCGACGACAGCTATCTCATTGGCCAAAACCGGATCCTGGAGGACGATGGTCAGCCCGAAAACGAGGTCGGCGTGGGTGATCTGCCAGTCGCGGAAGGCCTTGGCCCAGGAGTTGACCGCCTGGCGGCGTAGCGAGACGATGAGGGGGTCCTCTTTGGGAACGACCGGCGACTTTGGTTTGGGTAGAGCGCGAACGACTTCTCGGGCGACGATCTGAGCCTTGAGGGCGGTGTTGGCGATGAAGGTGCTGAGCGAAAGGGATAGGTCCTGCCGGGACAACAGGCCCTTGCGGAACGACTCGGAGTAGTAGCGGACCTGGTCGTCGAGATACATCTTCTGGAACCGCAACTGCTCGGCCCGGCACAGGAGCTCGAGCTCCTCCGGGCGCACCCCCAGAGGAAGTAGGTAAGCCGCCACGTCGGCGCTCGTCCAGTAGCCTTCGCGGAACATGCCCCTCACGGCTGTTTTGACCCGGGTGAGAGCAGGTCCGACCCGGCGACGCCTGAAGCCGTCGATGAAGGGCTCGATGTCGGTGTCCTCAAAGCCCGCGAGCATGAGCTTCATTCGATACCAGGCCATGGGGTCGTTCTGCCAGCCAGGAAGCCACTCAGCGAGCCAGTCCCCCTTTCCGCCGACGGTCGTGATTGTCGGAGTAGAGTGCTCGGACATGCGCAGGAGCCAGTAGGGAGATGGGTCGGCCCAGAAGAAGCCGTATTCTTTAGTGATCCACGACTCGGGGAGGCCGTGATAGGCCATGGCCTGGCCGAACTCGGCCCGATTGAGGCCTCGCTTGCGGCCCATGGCGTAGATGGCGCCCTCTGTGGGGATCTTTGGGCGGAGCTTTTGGTTCCAATGATAGCGCATGGGCCAGGCCAGGGCGCCGTCGAGGAGCGTCCCGTAGGTGGCCTTGGTGATGGCGTCAAAGCCCGCTACCTCGGCGATGAAGGCGGAGAACTGAGAAGCGCCGACCCAGTTCGTTGTCGGAATGGCGTTGAGGGTGGTGGAGGTGATGTGGGCGAGGGATCCAGCGCCGATGGCCATGCCGTAGAGGTCCCCAGCTATGTCGAGCGCACGAGAGGGATCGAGGGCCAAGTCGGTGCCCGCGGTGTCGGCGACGTGGTCCAGAAACCTCCCCGGGATGGCGGTAACGTCCTCGTACCAGCCACTGACGACGTCACGGAGCCGGTCGATGGTGTCCTGCATGGGATCGACGCCCAACACTCGTCCTGGCGAAAAGGGGCTGATGAAGGCGTTGATGATGTCCTGCCAGCCACCGGGAGAGTGTGTCTGGAACGGCTCCAGGAAGGCGGAGACGGCAGGCCAGATCGACGTGCGCCACCAGGTGCGAAGGCCCTCGACCTGGTCGTGGAAGTAGGTGTACCAGCCAGTGAACGCGTCGACGATGACGTGGGGGATGGACACGAGGGAAACCCAGATGTCGCGGATCCTGGGCCAGATCGACGTGCTCCACCAAGTGCGCAGGCCCTCGATCTGGGCGTGGAAGTAGGTGTACCAGGGGGTGAGGGCGTCGACGATGACGTGGGGGATGGACACGAGGGAGACCCAGATGTCGTGGATCTTGGGCCAGATCGACTCGCTCCACCAGTCGCGAAGGCCCTCGACCTGGTCGTGGAAGTAGGTGTACCAGGTCTCCATCCAGGTAAGAGCGGGGTTGATGACGTGCGTCTGAATGAGAAACCAGATGGGCACGATCCCTTCGTCGAACAACCACTCCTTGATGTGCCAGGGATCGAAGAGGCGGAGGAGGGAGTCAAGAAAGTCCCTGATCACCTCCAAGATGCCGGGGCTGCCCAGCGTCCTATGGCCCGCGTCGAGCAGGAACAAGGGCGTGTGGGTGGCTATGCGGGCAAACTCCAGGGGCGTCTCGGCGGCCCAGCGGAGGCCGATGTAGGGATCCCCCCAGATCTCTCTGTCCTGGCTGGTGTCCATGTCAGGCTAGACCTCGACCTCCATCTCGCCCCCTCCAACTGCGGCAGCGGCCTTCTTGCGCAGCTCCTCCCGAACCCTCTCGGGCGTGTCCTCAGAAAGGGGAAACCGGAAGGAGACGGTCTGGAAGCGTTCGTCAGAGTAGACGTACATGACGTCGATCTCTCCTCGCCGATCAGGGTCGGTGGAAGGGAACTCTTGGCGGGCAACTTGTCTGTACTTGGTCATGGAGAAGTCCTTTCTGCTGAAGGCCCTCATCTGGGCCAGGATGTCCGCGCGACTAGACACTGTTCTGACGGCGCTTGGTGCCGAAGTAGTAGCCGACGATGGTGCCGACGAGGGCCGCCAGGATCTCGGGGATGGGGCGACCGATGATGGCGAGGTAGCAGATGACGCCGAATCCGGCCAGGGCCATGACGCCCTGGATGAGGGAACTGGTCTTCCAGAGATCGATGAGCTTGTCGCGCATGGCTGATCCCCTGTTCTAGGGCTCGTTTTGGGTCACGATCACGTTGTCCACATAGCCTTGTGTGTTGAGTCGGTTGGCCTCTGCATAGTGTATCTCGACCACCAAGTGCTCTCCTACCACTGCCGCCGGAATTGAGGGAACTGGGGTTCCCGCCAACGACCAAGAGTTGTTGTTGAAAATCACCCGGACGTACTCTGAAAGGGGCATATCCGCCACCAGTTTCAGGGTGTGTATCGGGTTATCTCCGCCATACAAAAGTCCTAGAGTGGCAAAGTTGGTCCAGAGTCCGTCTCCGTGTCCGTAGTCGATGGCCCCTGTCGATTCCGTGATTCGGATGCGTGCGAAGTAGTGGTCATCGCCGTCGTACCATTCGAGGTACGCTCGCCATATCTGTACTCCCTGGCCGATGAAGCAAAACTCCAAGCCGAGCGAGCTCGGGACTGGGTAGGCCATCCTTGCCCGAATCCCAGAATAGGCCCCGTCGTCCGTCCCAGACATGAGCCGGACAGAGTAGGCTCCTTGTCGAGAGTGGTGGGTGTAAAGCTGTACCGCTGTGCCCGCTCCTGCGGCCAAGTAGGAGAAGGGTCCGGTTCCTTCCTGGAAGGTGGTCAGGAGCAGGGCGTCGCCCCGGCGGTCAAAGAAGTGCGGGCTTCCCAGGCGTACCGCGTGCTCGCCGAGGTCGTCCAGGCCGAAGATCGTCTGTTTCGGGCCGACGAGGCCCCAGTCAGGGGTTCCGTGGGGCATGGCTTGCTCCTATGCCTCCAGAGTGAAGTAGTGACCGGTGATCTCGACCTCGCAGGAGTCGCCAGCGAGGGAGCCACGGAAGTAGATGCGTATAAGGTCAGTAGGATCGAGCCACTTCTCGCACTGAATGGTGAACCACTGGTTGGCTGGAAGCGCGATCATGGTGTTGGAAAAACGAAAGTTGGAAGCGCCAACTCGGGTGAGCATCTCAATCGCCGTGCACGGACTGGTCGCGTCCTTAGCCGCAACAGAGGTGACCACCCAAACGTAGCCCGCGCCCCCCGGGGCGCTGTCGAAGTAGCCGTTTGCGCCGCTGACGACGCCGGAGGTTCGCACCCCAAGCGCAGCTTTGAACGAGTGTAGCTGATCTTCACCCCGGACGATCAACCGATCGGTGGCGACGGACTGAAGGGCGTCGTCGAGGCCGAGGTTGGCGAGCACGTTCACGTTCAGGCGGCCGGTGGCGTCCAGCGCGAACACCCGGTAGGCGGCCCCGTCCCAGCCAATGACGGCGATCGGAACCGGAGCGTGCTTGGGCAGGACCTCTGGCATGGTTACGTCCCACTCATGATGCCCAGGGCCTCGAGGGTTCGAATGAGGTCGGCGATCTCCCCTTCAGGCGGCGCAGGCTCGATGGTGCACATGAAGGTCAGGGTGTGACCATAGAAGTCGTCGAGGTTCCAGCCCCTGACGATGAGCTCGAGGGGCTCAACGGTGATGGGGTAGCGGTCCTCGAAGGTAAACATGTAGTCATTCCAGTGAAAACTTTGCACCGGAGACCAGGGCCAGACTTGCCAGCCGGAGTGCCAGATCTGCATGTGAGCCAGGCCGAAACACCCTTTGGGGAAACCGGCCCAGATGCGCTGGGTGATGCCGGGGTAGACGGGGAGACGAGTTTCTACTGGGGCGGAAGCGGGCGTGTTGGCCGGGACCAGGATCTCGGTCTGAAAGAGCATGGATGGCCCCTAGCGTCAGGCGTGGCCCGTATGGCCGTTCACGACCAGCTCGAGCAGGTCACCAAGTGCGGCGACCTTGAACCGCGCACAGGGGACAAAGTCCCCGGGCGCCACGACGAACGAAAACAAGCGCACGGACCGATCGGCGGCCGCTGCGGCTGCGCACCGGTAGGCGAAGAACTCGCCCCCGTGCTTTAGCCCCACCTCGATGGTCGTGGTTCCCGCCGTTCTGTTGATGCCGGAGATCTCATGCCAGGTGTACGGCCCAATCAGCGCGAGCTTGTCCAGCACCACGTCCTGGGAGACGATGCTGGTGCAAATGACCTGCACGCGGGCGACGATAGGACAAAGCGGCATAGAAGAACCCCTTCTAGTGGCCAAGGCCACATCTTCGACGCGGACATCGGGCCACCGACGGCGGGGTGACAGCCAATCCCCCGCCGCCAGCGGTCCAAGAGCTACGGATAGCCCATCTAGTACGGCCGGTCCTGAGTCAGAACGAGGGAGTTGGCCGCAGCCGCGACGCCCCCGCGAATCTCCATGCGGATGCCCTTGAAGTCCAGGGTCGGGAACCAATCCGCAGGATCGTCCTGGTCTCCGAAGGGGAGGTAGGCGCAGTCGAACGGGTTGCGGCCTTGAATGTCAGCATACATCTTCATGTTTGCCGCACCAGCCGCACCAACCGTCCGAGTCGCCACTGCACCAGAACCCCAGCCAGCATTGGTGTAAAGCGTGGTCGTGTCCGCCGCCGCGTCGACCTCCAGTTGTACGCTCTCATGGTCCCTCAACACACACTGGATAGTGTCCCCGTCCGAGACACAGAAGCAGTGCGTGTAGTGGAAGATCGGCAACAGAGTCGCCAGCCAGTTCATCAGATCCCACCCGCGAAGGTTCATGGCGATGTACTGGCCGCCGTCGCAGTTCAGGCGGAGCTGGTCATAGATCCAGTGCCAGACAGTGTTTGCCTTGACACCACGGAGCATCATCCCCCGGTAGGGGTAGTTCATGGGTAGATCGATGTACTCCCAGCCTGCGGCCGCAGAGGTCCAGGTGTAGATCTCCTTGTGCATCAGGAACCCTGTCGGAGCGACTGCCCTCTTCATGACGTCGGCTATGACCGTCAGGTCAAGGCGATTGCTCAGGAACCCGTTGGCGCCAACCGCATTGATCGCGGCCTGGTTCCAGGTGAAGCGGAGTTGAGGATTCTTGAAGCGCATGGGATCGAACGCGCGCACCTTGTCTCCGAGCCTGACCCCGAACATCATCGGGAAGCTGAAGGTCTGGGGGTCGGTCCCGCTCTCGTCAAAGATGTTCTCCTGCATCTGCCCCAACTGGTAGGCCGCCAGCGCATAAGCCTGCTGGCCGCTCAGCGAGTAGAGCACGTCGGCCCCATCGATGAGCTGAATCTGGCTGACGCACTGGGGCAGCAGGTTGGCCTTGTTCACCGTGCCGCCGTTCACACACTGGAACTTGATCCAGAACGCAGTGACCGGCTCCTGGATATTCACGTCGATGGTGCGCGTCCCGGAGTCGCCCAGGCGGAAGTTGTCTTGTATGTAGTACTTCCTGTACAGCATCTTGTGCTACCTCCCCCCTACCCGCCGCGCCGGGCGCGACCGATGGCCTGGAGACCGCGTTTGTTCTCGATCATCTTGGTCTCACGCTCGGAGTCGGTAGCAACAGACATGGCGTCGATGATGGCACAGAGGGCGAGCCGAGACTCGCGAAGCTCGGCCACGCGGCGGCGGATCTTGGGCTCACGGTCCGAGACGCCCTTGGAGTAGGCGGCCGCACCGCGCCTGGCGATGGTGGCCAGGGTCTCGGACTCATCGACCAGGGCCATCCCGCCTTCCCAACGCTTCTCGGCCAAGACCCTCTCCATGGAGTTGTGGAAGCGCTCCACGGATGTCGCCTTGAGGGCCTCCTCCCGGAAGTTCTTCTTTGGGTGGGTGGTCCGCTCGAGCCACTTTGCGGCGTTGTCCTGGGATCCCTTGATCTGCAACCGCGTCCACTCCTCGGCAGTGGGCAGGCGCGGGCCTAGGGTGATGGGGTTCCCGGAAGGGCGGCCCTCCGAAAGCTCCTGGTAGAACTCTGGGTCGCTCGCCATGAGCTCCATGACCTTCCCGATCGCAGAGGCCATCTGGTCGATCGAGTGAACGACAGGTGTTCCGGTGTCTGACACGATGTATCTCCTCCTCCAAAAGTGAGGCCGCTTGCCGGGACATTTCTGCCCACGACAGCGGCCTCCACGGTTCAAGACTTGCCCCTAGTATAACCGGTTCGCCCGCTTGCGTCAAGGCGCCCGGGGAAATAGGGGCTTGACCACCGTGCAATTGTATGGTAGAATGAGCGCAGGAGGGGATATGGCCAAAAGCAAACGAGGCTACACGCCGTGGGAGATCATGATGATCGGGGAATGGGTCGCGGAGACGTTTCCCGACGTGGAGTGGCAGACGAATGTGCGGTTGGGGTCACTGACCCCGAGGAACTCGCACGGGCGCTTCACTGTGGAGGAGCTCCGGCTCCTGGGTGTATGGAGGCGCAGGGTGGACGCCATAGTCTACCTACCTGACAGACTCCTCCTGGTCGAGGCAATCCTACGTTCCCATCCCGGCAAGCTCAGTATGCTCAAACTCTACCAGCGCCTGGTACCTCAGACGCCCGAATTGAGGCCATATTGGGAACTTCCTGTGCAAAAGGTGCTGCTTTACTGCATCGAGGACCCTGTTCTCAACATATTGGCTAAGGAGGAAGATGTTTTGCCAATCCAGTTCGTTCCGTCATTCTTCGATGAATGGTTCAACAAACTGGCGCGCAGAGCAAGGCGAGCGCCGCGCTCGACATAACGGAGAAGGGAGTAGGGAGAGAGGCTTGCAAATGTTCGGCGTGCCGCCCCCAACCGCGCCACACCGAACATTGCCAAGCCCCCCTCCCTACTCCCCTTGTCGTTATGTCGAACGCGGCGCGCGCTTTTTTCTCCGCGCCAGTTTGTCGAACCATTCGTCGAAGAATGACGGAACGAACTGGATCGGCAAAATGTCGTCCTTCTGGGCCAATATGTTGAGAACAGGGTCCTCGATGCAGTAAAGGAGCACTTTTTGCACTGGCAAGTGTCTGTATGGCCTCAAGTCGGGTGTCTGAGGCACAAGCATCTCATACAGATTGAGGGTGGACACCTTGCCCGGGTCGGAACGTAGGACCGCCTCGACTAGGAGGAGCCTGTCAGGCAGAAAGACTACAGCGTCCACGCGCCGCCTCCACACCCCCAGGAGCCGGAGCTCCTCCACGGTGAACCGCCCGTGTGCATTCCTCGGGGTCAGCGACCCCAGCCGCATGTTCGTCTGCCACTCCACGTCGGGAAACGTCTGCGCGACCCATTCCCCGATCATCATAATCTCCCACGCCGTGTAGCCTCGTTTGCTCTTGGCCATATCCCCTCCTACAGACATTATACCGTGCAATTGTACGGCTGTCAAGATCCAGTCTCCCCGGTGGTCTTGACAGAGGCGAACGCCCGTGCTATACTAGAGGCAAGTCTTGAACCGTGAAGGCCGCTGTCGTGGGCAAAATTGTCCGGGCCAGCGGCCCCGCTTTTGCAGGAGGAGGTACGCCGTGGCAGAGAACGGACTCCCTTTCCTTCCCTCGATCGAGGACATGGCCCTTGCGATCGAGGCTACCATGCAGGTCATGGAGGAGGACCCCGAGTTCCGTAAGGAGCTCGAGGAGGGCCGCCCGTCCGGGAACCCGATTCAACTGGGCCCTCGACTCCCATCTGCGTCTGACTGGACCGAGCTACAGATCGCGGGCGCTCGCAACAATGCCCA
>JAUVZB010000009.1 GCA_030602785.1 Dehalococcoidia bacterium | reverse complement strand
CCTTGGGACTGGCGCCGGGGAGAGGGGATCGTAATCTACGCGACAGGCTCTTACGCCTAAGGGGCACGTCTGATTCCCCTCTCCCGCGACATCGCTGGGACACTGTACATCAAGATACAAGGGGCAGGCCTCTGCGCCTGCCCGTGGTGGGGGGAGATGGATGCAGGTGGAGGTGTTGGCACAACCAACCGTCGACGGTGCACAAACCCGTGGCGGGCGGACACGGAGGTCCGCCCCTACATTAGAGGACTCGACCGTGAATGGTGATAATGAGTGGCGTGTCAACAGCGCGACACGGCCAGGCTGCTCCCTTCGTACCAATGCCGCAGGGGCTGTTTCTCCGACAGACTCCTAGGCTTGACCGCCACTGGCGCTGTCGGACCCACAAGCTGTGCAGGCCACGCGTACGTCATACCCACGAGCCCGAAGCCCCGAGGCAGTCTCGTGTGCCCCCTCAACTCCTCCGAATTGCGCGAAGAGGCATGGGCCTGACCCCGTCAGGTGCACCCTCTCTCCCGCCGCTTCCTCAAAGACCGACTTGACTTCCAGCAGGCCGGGAAAGAAGTCGAATGCTACCTTCTCGAAGACGTTGAACATGAGGTCCTCAGGAATGCGCTTTCCCGCCCTGAGTGAGAAGAGTGCGGCGCGCACGAACTGTCCCTTCGTGAAGTGAACGGTCCTCAGACGTCGATAGAGCGTCGCGGTCTTGGCCTCAATCTGTGTCCCCGGCGGTATGAGCAGGACCAGATGGGTGCCTGGCAGTGGAGAGACAGGCAAGGAGATGTCTCCTCTTCCCTCGATGAGGACCGTACCGCCGTGCAGGAAAAGTGACACGTCCGAGCCGAGTTCGCTCGCCAGCCCCGCAAGTTCGCGGTCGTTGAGGCCAAGCTCCCATAGGTCGTTGAGGGTGCGCAGCGTCGTAGCTGCGTCACTGCTCCCGCCTCCCAAGCCTGTGCCCCAGGGGATGTGTTTCTGCAGGTGGATGTGAGCACCACGCGTTGTCCCTGCGCGTTCCCTGAGAAGCACGGCCGCGCGTTCGACCAGGTTGTCTTTCTCCAGCGTCGGCTCGCTGCACGTGAACTGCAGCCTGTCGGATGGCTCGAAGCGAAGAGTGTCGTAGACGTCGATGGTCTGTGCGATGCCGCATACGTTGTGGTACCCGTCCGCCCGGCGGCCGAGGACCTCCAGAATGAGATTGAGCTTGGCCGGCGCACGGGCAGTCAGCACGCCCCTGACTCCTTCGTGCGGAGATTGGCTTCCCAGAGGTGCACCCATTCCTCCACCGTTAGTGTCTCGGGCCTTCTTGTGGCGTCGATGCCGACCTGCGAGAGAAGGCCATTCACATACTCCCGTGTGGCGTCGAGTCCGTGGCAGAACGAGTTCCGTAGCTGCTTGCGCGGGGAGTGAAATCCGGCTGCGACGAAGTGCAGGAATTCGGCCGCTCTTCCGGGTTCGACAAGAGGGGAACTGAACGTGTCGAGTCTGACCACGAGCGAGTCGACCTTGGGTGGGGGGTAGAAGCAACGTGCGGGTACGCGCCTGACTTTGGATGGGTGCGCGAACAGCTGCACCGCAACGCTGAGAAGGCTCATATCTCCCGGCTCCGCCGTGATTGCGCGGCCGACCTCTTCCTGCACCATGACGACCATGAGGTCGGGCTTCAGCCTGGCTGTAATGAAATGCCGCAGAACTGGAGAGGTGATGTAGTACGGGAGGTTTGCCACAACCTTGTAGCTCTGGCGGTCGCTCTGACGGCCCGGGCTGGAAAGGAGCTGTTCCGGGGTCACCTGGAGGATGTCGGACTGGACCACGGTGACGTTGTGCGTTGAGTGCAGTGTCTCCTGCAGCAATTCCACCATTCTGGGGTCAATCTCAACAGCGATGACCTCGGCCACCTGTCGTGCGAGGATCGCAGTCAGGAGACCGGTGCCCGCGCCTACCTCCACGACTGTGTCTTCCTCTCCGAGGTCGGCAGCGGCTGCTACGGCCACGAGCATGTTGTAGTCAATGAGGAAATGCTGCCCGAGGCGCTTGGTCGCCCGTATCTGGTGCTGGCGTAGTAGCTCCCTGAGTTGCGAAAGGGTTGTGCTGCCGGTCATAGTCCTGCTCCGCCGGACCTCATGCTAGCACGTTCTGCAACAGGGGTATCGGCCTGTGGGGCAGTCAGGGCGGCAGGTGGTTGGCAGCAGGGTTATGAGGTCCATCCGGATTCGCTGTCCGGGACTGCGCCGGCATAGACTGTCGATGGTCCGACCGTGCCCGGTGCACCGTCTTGCACTGCTGGGGCACGCGGGCGCGCGGGCGTTCGACGGTGCCTGGAACACGGTGCCTGGAATTCTTGCTTCCCCTGTGGGCCGCTGCTACACTTGAGGGGGGTGCTCCCGTACGCCCCCCGCAGTGCCACAGCTATCTGTTCAACCTTGTCCAACTCTGTGGCACGCCGGGAAAGGAGGTGCTTGTGGAGATAACTCTGAGCGCGATTAAGGCGGACATTGGTGGCTGGGTTGGCCACTCCACGACACATCCGGATACCCTGGCCAGGGCGGATGAGCTCCTGGCAGACGCCAAGAAGAAAGGCACGGTGGTTGACTACCGCGTGCTTCACTGCGGTGATGACCTGCAGCTTATCATGACTCACCATCATGGCGAGGACAGTGAAGAGATTCACCGTCTTGCCTGGGATACATTCATTCAGTGCACCGAGGTGGCGAAGCGCCTGCGACTACACGGTGCGGGGCAGGACCTTCTGGCTGACGCGTTCTCGGGGAATGTAAAAGGGATGGGCCCCGGTCTGGCCGAGATGGCTATCGAGGAGAGACAGGCCGAGACAGTCATTGTCTTCATGGCGGACAAATGCGCGTCGGGAGCCTGGAATCTTCCTCTCTACCGCATGTTCGCGGACCCGTTCAACACTCCTGGCCTCGTCATCGCACCCAATCTGCATTGCGGCTTCAGCTTTGAGGTGCACGATGTTCTCGATGGCAAGAGGATAGTCTTCAACACCCCGGAAGAGATATACGACATGCTCGTGTACCTCGGTTCGCCGGGTCACTTCGCAGTCAAGAACGTGTGGCACCGGGACACAGGGCTGATTGCTGCGTCCGCCTCGACTCAGAGGCTCAGCCTCATGGCCGGACGCTATGTGGGTAAGGACGACCCGGTGTGTATCGTGAGATGCCAGGGAACGTTCCCCGCAGTGGGAGAGGTGCTGGAGCCTTTTGCGCAGGTCAACCTTGTCGAGGGTTGGATGCGAGGGTCTCACCACGGACCTCTGATGCCTGTGGGGTTTGACATGGCCATGTGCACGCGCTTTGACGGTCCACCTCGTGTCATCGCCGCCGGCTTCCAGCTTGCGGATGGGATGCTTGTGGGTCCACGCGACCTGTTGGGCGACATCGCCTTCGACCCTGCAAGGCAGAAGGCGCTGCAGGCTGCGGACATGCTTCGAACCATGGGGCCCTTCGAGCCGCATCGCCTGCCGCTTGATGCCATGGAGTATACGACCATGCCTGAGGTGAGCGACAGGCTTGCGTCACGGTTCGAGCCGATTCATGACGACTAGACCGCGGCTGCTGGTTGCGAGCGCGAACCGGGGCAAGGTCGCCGAATACGGCGCCCTTCTTGAAGGTCTTGACTGCGTACTGCTCTCACTGGCGGACGCAGGCATCTCGGGCGACATCGAGGAGTCTGGCAGCACCTACGAGGAGAACGCGCGCATCAAGGCCTCCACGTGCGCTGTCGGCAGCGGGCTGGTGACGCTCGCAGACGACTCGGGGCTTGAGGTGGACGCCCTCGAGGGAGAACCCGGCATCTACTCTGCGCGCTACGCCGGCGAGGATGCCACCGATGCCGAGCGGGTCGCCTATCTTCTGCACAAGCTGGAAGGAGTGCCCCTGGCCCGCCGGACCGCCCGTTTCGTGTGTGTTATCGCCATCGCGACGCCTGACGGTGATGTCACTTTCTGTCGCGGCGAGTGCGCCGGGTTGATAGTGCAGAAGCCGCGGGGAGAGAAGGGGTTCGGCTACGACCCTGCGTTCTTCCTCCCTGAGTTGGATTGCACGATGGCGGAGCTGCCGGCGGACGTGAAGAACCGGGTCAGCCATCGTGGAAGGGCTGCCGTGGAAGCGCGCAAGCTGCTTCGTGGCTTCATTGACGAGGGTAGGTGCCGATAGTATGATAAGCCACGTTGTGCACGAGGAGGTAGGCGAATGAAGGTGTCGTGTCTGCAGGAGAACCTGAGCCGCGGGTTAGGCACAGTTGGAAGAGCGGTGGCCGTGAGGTCCACTCTGCCGGTCGCGCAGAACATCCTCATCGTCGCTGAGGAGTCGCGCCTGAAGCTCGTGGCGACGAACCTTGAGATGGCTACCACCTGCTGGGTGGGGGCCAATGTCGAAGAAGAGGGCAGTATCACTGTTCCCGCGCGGCTGGTCACGGAGTTCGTCAACTCGCTCCCCAATGAGCTTGTGGCGATAGAGATGCCCGCGGGTGGCCGGACGGTGCAGCTTACGTGTGGCCGGTTCCAGGCGCACGTGAACGGCATCGACGCTGAGGACTTTCCCCCTATTCCCGAAGTGGCGGACGGAATCAGCGCGGAGGTGGAGGCCGAGGGGTTGCGGGACGGCATCTCTCGTGTGGCGATGGCGGCTGCGACGGATGAGTCCAGGCCCGTGCTCACGGGCATCAACACCGAGTTCGAGGGCGAACAGCTCACGCTGGCCGCCGCCGATGGCTTCAGACTCGCAGTGTACCGCATGCCCCTGGCGAAGACCGTTGAGGGCAAGACGACTGTCATCATCCCCGCCCGCACGCTCAATGAGGTGCATCGACTGCTGGGCGAGCAACAGGAGCCTGTCGTCATCACCATCAATGAGCAGAAGAGCCAGGCTCTGTTTCGTCTGAACAACGCAGAGATCGTCTCTCAGCTCCTTCAGGGAACCTTCCCGAACTACTCTCAGGTGATTCCGACGAGCTATACGACCAGGGCTGTTGCGGATGTGGGCGAGTTGACTCGTGTTGCCCGCATGTGCGCCGTGTTTGCCCGCGATGCGAGCAACATCGTTCGTCTGAGTGTGGCGCCCGGAGCTGAACTCAATCCGGGCAAGATTGCTATCTCGGCGCAGGCGGAGGAAATCGGCGGGAACACCGGCGATATCGACGCGCTGGTAGATGGCAATGAGGCCAAGATAGCGTTCAACGTCAAGTACCTCCTGGACGTGCTCGGCGTCATCCGGCAGTCACAGGTCGCGCTGGAAGTGACAACCCCCTCCAGCCCGGGCGTAGTGCGGCCTATCGGCGTGGACAACTACGTGCATGTCATCATGCCGATGTTCGTGCAGTGGTAGGCGCAGCGCTGTATTTGCCGTCCCACCTGTGAGAGGCCCTCGAACGCCGAGCCAAGGTTCGCTGACGGCATGGCTGAGTGCACATACTCGTGGCCCGGCAGTCATGCCGATGAAGTCGTCTCTACCCTCTCAAACTTGCTACTATCCTATGGGGCCTCTCTTGTGATACTCAATGCTGCTGGAGGTGAGAACAAATGCCGTTAATAATTGTGGAAGCACTCGCGGGAAGGACCACTGAGCAGAAGAAAGGGCTGGCAGAAGACATAACTGCAGCGGTGACGAAGAACTTCAATGTTGGCCCTGACGCGGTGACAATCATTATCCATGAGTTCAGCGAAGAGAACCTGGCCAAGGCTGGCAAACTGAAGATCGATTGGTAGTGGATGTGAGGTGTCCCTACCTTCAAGGCCTGTACTGGTTGTGAGTTGGGGGCCCCGGTAGACCGACGACGCGGCGGACTATGGCCAGCACCCATGTCAACTACGGGGTAGGGGCACATCCAGCCCAAGCCACAGGTATCGCATCTTTCCGAGTCCGGCCAGTTCGAGCTTGTGGTCAAGCTTCGGCTATGCGGCAACGTACGCATGAAAGGGCAGACATGCCGATGTCTGCCAGTACCCAATTCGAGTTCCGCAGAGTGGGCGTTACCGTACGATACGTGGAACCTTCAAGCTAGCTCTCACGTTGGGTGAACGGGAAGACGGGGGGGAGGCTAACTGTCCCTGATACAGTTGGGGGAGCCTGCTTGTCGCGGTATTCAACACTATCAAGAAACGCTGGCGTAACTGACAGGGAATCCCAGCCCTAATGCACTCAGTAGCAGGAACGTCGGCGCCATGCAGTGGCAACCCCGGTTCTTTGCAGATAACTTTTCGTAACGAGGAGAGGTGATGTTCGGACAAACAAAGCAAGAAGAAGCAGAAATCGATAGAGTCCTGGGTCTAATGGACCAGCCTGTTGATGCAGCTACTGCCAACAGGCTATTGGTGGAAGTCAAACAGGTGATGAGTGAGAATGGCGTAGTCTTCTTTCTCCGCCAGGGAACATGCCTTGGCATAGTACGGGATGGAAAGCTCATTTCCTGGGATGATGACATAGACATAGGCTCAATATACGGATTTCACGGTTTTTCTGAGGAGACTATTACATCCACCATACCGAAACTAAGGGAAAGCGGTTTTCTCATACGGATAACTCGTAACGACTACTACGCCTGCGTTACCTTCATCAAGGATTCGATGAGGATCGAGTGGGGTTGCTACCGGGTCATTGATGACGCAATCGTCATGTACCCGGCAATCCCTATTCCGTTACGTTTCTTTGTTGACTTGAAAGAAGTGATATACATGGGGCACAAGTACCTGGTGCCAAACCCGCCTGAAGAATATCTGCGTGCCAAGTATGGGGATGACTGGCGGATACCAAAAGGGACGGGTGAGTATGAAGAAGACGTTATCGACATAATAGCCAATGGCTGCCAGTCCGGCCGGTCAAGGAGATCCAGTCGTCTCATTGAACGCCTTGCCTGGTGGCTATGCACGAAGGTAAATGTTATTGACGAAAAGGGAGAACCGCTAAGCGGCGTGGACGTCTTCATACCAGGGCTGGGAACATATGTTACTGGCAGAAGGGGTGCATTCAGGGTCCTTCTGTCCAAGTCGGACTTGTTTGCGTTGAGGATTGGCCTTGGCAATGGCAGTCGAATACTCTACATGGAGCAACTTGAACCGCGCGCTAACTATGTATATCAGCTTGGAACGGAGCACCTGATCCTTGCTGGCCAACTGAACTAGCCTCCGGGTCCTACATTGATAGCTCTCCCTGCTCAGCATACCCTGTGCCAGGCTACAGAATCATTTGCTCAGGGCACGCCTGTAGAGAAGAATCCGGGTTGGTTGGCCTACAGGATCAGGGCGTACACGACCGTCATAGCCAGGACGTAGGCGGTGATGACGTAATACCAACGTCCGCCCATCTTGTGCATCCGGAAGGGTGCGACGTGCAACAATGACAGAGCTACTATCATGCTGTAGAGGAGAACTACAAAGGCAGCAGGGTTCAGGACGCTGTGCAGCAAGAACACCAGAGCCAGGGAGAGAGGGGTGATATCCAGTGATAGTCCGGCGATGGTACCGTCCTTATCAACGCCGAAGGTGTCGAAGTAGGCCAGCCGGACGACGCCGGCCATTACGATAGCCAGAGCCCCCGGGAAGAACCACGGGCTGAAATCCCCATAGCTCAGCAGGATAATAGCCGGACAGACCGCCAGGCTGACCATGTCCGCCAGAGAATCCATCTTGGCGCCGAATGATCTGAGAGTATTGCTTCTCCCCGGTATCCGGCGGGCGACGGTACCGTCGTACCAATCGAATAGAACAGCCCAGAGCATGGCGACTATTGCCGCCGGGAAGTTCCCCACGAGGGCAAAGTAGATTCCAAGAACCCCACTGCTCAGCCCCATCAGGGTCATGATGTTGGGGATGTCCTTCATGAAAGACAGGATGACGGGTCTCCCGTTCGTCTCGGCGATGGAAGGGCGAATCGCCCCGGGCCTGCCAGGATTCGGCTCCAGCGGCAGCTCGGACGTGCTCATCCTATGACCGTTTCCTCACAACCAGACTCCTCAGAGCCTCGACGAGTGTGCGATTCTCGGGCTTGGTACGGCTGGCGATACGAAGATACCGGTCAGGCTCCGGCAACGGCTTCCCGGCGCAATGCTTGACATAGATGTTGTGTTCGGTGAACAACTGGCGGGTTAGTTCGGGGCCGGACATCGACTCATCAGGGAGACGGCAGAAGACGAAATTGGCCTGCGGTTTGTAAGCTGTCATCCCTGGTATTGAAGCCAGCCTTCGGTACAGGTCATCCCGGTCGATTTTCGCCTTCTGGCAGCTGTCAACGAAATCGCGACTATAGCGTGGGAGGAGGCGCAGAAAGGCCTCGGCAAAGCCGTTGATGTTCCATATGGGCACTTCGTTCCGCACCGCGGTGGCTAACTCCTGGTTGGCCGTGAGCAGATAGCCAAGCCGCAACCCGCAGATACCATAAGCCTTGCTCATGCTCTTGATGATCGCCAGGTTCTTGTGGTCAGCAACCTCCTGCTCCAGAGTCGACTGGTCCCTGTCTTCAGCAAAGTCAATGAAGGATTCATCAACGATGAGGAGACAGTTCTGGCCAGCCAGCTGGCCCGCGAGACGCAGAAGGTCGGTCTTCGGAACCAGCAGGGATGTCGGGTTGTTGGGCGAGACTACCACTGCCACATCGGCCTGGCACCGGAGGGCCTCGGCGGCAAACTCATCCACGTCCAACTCGAACAAAGGCGGTTTGAGGGCAAAGCCGGTGACCTTCCCTTCGGGCGCGGCGTTGGCGTACTCATTGAAAGATGGTTCCGGGATAATCAACCTGCTACACACGTATCGCGAGATAATCTTGATGAGTTCGGCAGCACCATTACCCACCACGATCCGTTGTGCCGGTTGATTGATTACCTGGCCAACCAGACTGGCAAGGGCGCCCTGTCCTGCCGGATAGTTCTCTATCAGGTCATAGACGTGATTCCGCATATGAGAAAAGGCTGCCTCCGGGGGGAAGTAGAGGTTATAGAGGTAAGTATGGTCGGTGAAGTCGTATTGCCAGTAGCTCCCGTGTTCGCGGGTGACAACATCATAGCGCTCATCCGGCGATGCGAACAGGTATTCGGCGCTTAGCCGGTCATTCTCATAATCAATCTCAAACCATTTGATGTCATCACACAACAGTGCCATCATGCTGTGCCGCTGATTGTAGGCCGTCGCATGGAGGATGACTTCGTAGTACTGGTTGACGTCACCGGCGTTAATCAAGGTCTCCAGTCGAGGCACAAACTGAGCGCGCAGGAAATCACGGCGAAACAGGTAGACGTTGATTGTCTTGAACACCCTGGAGTAGTCAAATTGGGGGCCCTGGTATCGTGTTTCCAGCAGTGCCTGTATGTTGCCCTCTTTATCAATGCTGACTACCGTTCCACACATCCAGGATTGATGCCGGGCGACAGCCGCTACATTTCTATTGTCATTCGCAAACAGGTGGTCCAGCAGCGACCGCTCGAAGAATATGTCCGATTCCAGCAGCACGATGTCCTCGTTCAAATGCTCTCGGGCAAGCCAGAGTGAGTAGATGTTGTTAGTCGTTGCGTAGCGGTCGGACTCGATGTAGGAAATCCTCATCCCGTTGAATGAGTTTCCAACCTTGTCATGGATCTTTTCCTTGAGGTACCCGACAACGATAACGGTTTCTTCCACACCGACGTCAGATAGGTGAGTAAGCATGTTGATGAGGATAGGCACACCATTGATGGGTGCGAGGCATTTGGGGCTGTGTTCCGTGAATGGCCCCAGGCGGCTGCCGGTGCCGGCGGCAAGGATGATGGCTTTTCGCACCGGGGAGCCTGGCTCCCGGCACGGTAGCATTTCAAGAATGGTTTTGCTCTGTCCTGGCATAAACCTCTCCCCCAAGATCCGGCACACTCCCGGTTTGATGAAGCTGTCGGGGAATGCGAACCGGCATACTGGCAATTGAGCGGTAATCTCAAGCGAGCAGCACCGGTCCGGCAAGCTGCCTCGAAGCCCCCCCGGAACTCCATGCAGACGACACTGCACTCAGAGTGATGATGTCACTTCATCGTCGGCGGGCAATACTTGACCGTCAACTGTTCCAAACTACAGCGCTGCGGCTACTTTGTCAATTCAGTTGCCCGATCTGCTCTCACCTACCCCCAAGTGCGACACCGCTCCTTTAGCTGTAGTTACGCGTATTGTTGCTTCAGACGCTGGATGAAAATAGCATTGCGCCCGGCATGGGTCGTCGTTGCGTTTCTGCCGGCGGACTCATCCGTCGCCTCTCTTCCGGTTCGAGAAGTGATTCGTGAAGCTCTCTGATGGGGAGTCCATTGTTATGGAAACTGCTTGCTTCGCGGGGGTACTGGATTCGCATCGCTGGTCTGGAACTCATGCCATGGCATGACAACGTACGCGTGAAAGGGCAAGCATCGCGATGTTCGTTCGGTGGTGAGCGGCCGCACATCGGTCAGGCTGAATGAGTGACGTTGGTGGTGTGCCCGGGGGCAGCGACAAACGGGGAGGTAGTCCTTCAGACCGTTGTCTCGGCGAAGTGGCGCTACCTCTGGCGAGCCCTTCTGCCTTCCCCAACAATCCGTGCCGTGAGCTCAGGTGCAGGACCGTGATGCACGGATCGCGCGACTCTCCAGGACAGAACCCTGGTGAGGTCGCGATAGCTTGCCGGACGTACTCCGTAGAGGCGAACCAGTCCACCTGCGGGCACTGGGTCAGTTTCTGTGAGACCGGTGACAAGACCTTGCCCGTGAAAGTGAGCGGTGCGTTGCGTGCGAAATCGCGGACACCAGGCAACGACAAGTGCAATCTCGCGACCGACAGAGGCGCCAGGACTGTCCGACTCGCGGTCTTCCAGGACTGCGGGTCGTTTCCGTGATGTCTCTCTCGTACGCGGCACAGGTTGCAGGGGCACGACGTCCCGCGAAGCGCGGGCTGTCCCTAGGGCTCCACCACCGCCATGACTTCAATCTCCAGCAGCCATTCTTCCCGGGCCAAATCCTTTACCACCAGGAGGGTGGTGGGGGGGAATGGAGGGGTGAGATACTGAGCCCGGATGTCCCGAACGACGGGAAAATCCTCCCGGTTCTTCAAGAAAATGCCCAGCTTGACCGCGTCACTGAACGTCGCCCCGGCGGCGGCCAGCATGTTCTTCAGGTTTTCGAACACCTGCCGGGTCTGCGCCTGGAGGTCGTCTTTCCCCACCAGCTTCCCCTCGGCATCCCAGGGCACCTGCCCGGAGATCATCACCAGAGTTCCCCCTTTGACCGTTAACCCCTGGGAATAATCCCCCGCCGGTTTGGGAACATTGTTGGGCTGCAGATAGGTCTTTTCCATTTTCGCTCCTCCCTTGCTTTGTGGCCAGCCGGAAAATGCTGTGCATCTTACTTGATGATACAGAGTTTCACTCACTTGCATGATTGAAATTGCAGGCCTGCGAGATTGTCGCTCTTTTTGTGGCGCTGGTAGAGAGGTGTCCACACGCCGAAACCAGTCTCGTGCTCCCTGTTGCCGCTATCAACCGTCTCGGTAACAAGCCTTCGAGGTCATCCTCACCAACTATGAGGGGGGGGGTGTGCATAGTCGCGAATGCCCCGCCTGATCGTAGTGCATACAGAGGCGGCTCCTTATTGGCGTAACGTATACACTCCGCATATGGAGTATGCGAGGTGAAGTTATGAAAGCGGTTGTATGCACAAGATACGGGCCTCCGGATGTTCTTCAGCTCAAAGAGGTAGACAAGCCTGCTCCCAGGGACAATGAAGTACTGGTAAGAGTTCATGCGACAACAGTCAATCGAACGGACTGCGCAACTCGAAAGGCTCAACCGTTCTTCGCACGGTTTGTCACTGGTCTCATAAGACCAAAGAAGACGATACTAGGGACTGAGTTTGCCGGGGAGATTGAAGCAGTCGGCAAAGATGTAACGTCTATCAAGGTTGGCGACAAGGTGTTTGGGTATAGCGGTGACGATTTCTGTGCTCATGCGGAATACATGACCATGCCCGAAGAGGGTTCGCTGACAACAATACCGGCAAATATGACCTATGAGGAGGCCGCTCCCAGCACTGAAGGTGCGCACTATGCTCTTAGCTTCATCAGGAATGCGAATATTCAGAGCGGGCAGAAAGTCCTTATCAATGGAGCTTCCGGAGGGATAGGTTCAGCTGCGGTACAGCTCGTAAAGTATCTTGGTGCAGATGTTACTGCAGTCTGCAATACCAAGAATGTGGCATTAGTGAAATCGCTGGGAGCCGATAGAGTCCTTGACTATACAAAAGAGGACTTTACAAGAGGCGACCAGATGTACGATGCAGTTCTTGACACAGTGGGCAAGAGTTCATTTGGTCGATGCAAACCATTATTGAAGCCGGGTGGCATCTATATTTCATCCGAGTTGGGCTATATGGCTCAAAATCCAATCCTGGCGCTCATTACTCCGATAATCGGCAACAAGAAAGTCATGTTTCCCAACCCTAAGCACTGCGATGAAAATGTTGTTCTGTTCAGGGACCTTATGGAGGCAGGCAAGTTCAAAGGCGTAATTGACAGATGCTACCCACTGGAAGAGATTGTCGAGGCTTGCAGGTATGTCGAAACAGGACAGAAAACAGGGAATGTAGTCATAACCTTGCAGGGTAGTACCTGCTCCACATTGAAATAGCTTCTTTGGTTCTAACAACACCTCGATAGCAATATCGAGGTGTTGCTGTTCAAAGTCCTTGAGAGCCCTGCCGAACGGGGATTGACCGTCGGTTTCTGCAGATGAGACAATCTGCCCCCAGTCTGAAAGTGAATTGAAAGGCTTGGGGGCTTTGTCTTACGATATGCCATGGAAGCGAGGACAACGATGAAGAAGATACTGGGTATAGGGGGTAGCCCCCGCAAGGGTGGCAACTCGGACATATTGCTGCAGCGGTTGCTCAAGGGAGCAAGTGATGAGGGCGTTGCCACCGAGGAGATTCAGCTGCGAGAGTATCAGTTCCAACCGTGTATTGCTTGTGAGCGATGTCGCAAGGATAAAGAATGCACAGGACTTCAAGATGGAATGCAGCTCATATATCCGAAGATCCGGGAAGCCGGCGGAATGATATTGATATCACCCATATATAGCTACAATGTGACCGCTCTCACGAAATCATTCATAGACCGTCTGTACTCTTTCTACCACTTCAGTGATGAACGTCCAGGACAGTGGTCCAGCCATTTGGCAGGCCAGGGTCGAAAAGCGATAATCGCTGTTGTCGGTGAGCAAGCTACTCGTGCAGAGGGGGGGATGGACTTGACGCTGGAGACCATGCGCCGTTCTGTTGAAGCTCTAGGTTATGAGGTCGTCGACGAATTGCCGGTGCTTGGCATTTTTCATAAGGGAAAAGTAAGGGAATATCCGCAAGTCCTTGAGCAGGCAGAAGCCCTCGGGAGAAGGTTGGCTTCTCTATTGTGAATGAGAAACAGAATTCAGGGATTTCGGGAGAGTCAACTAGACTAGAGTAGCCAGCAACTTCCCTTGTCCTCTGACGCCTTCCTTAATGCCCAGACGTCGAAGGAATCCCCAGTACAGGGCCAAATCTCCTGCAACAATGGGTCTCTCTACTTCCTTCTCCAGTCTTTCAGCGATATGCAGCAACCTCATGCCCCCGCCGGTAACCAGAATGCAGTCTGCATCAGGAGCGTTCTGTGAGACAGCCCTGACCGCTTTCTCAACTGCGTGTACTGGAGTCTGCCAATCCATAGGGTCCAATTCGTCCTCTCCGACAAATACATCCGAGTCTGTACCTGTTGCCATACCCAGTGATTCCCAGTTCTCAGCGAGCGCAATGTTCTGCCCCGCCTCTGCCAGGTATGCGGTGAGCAGATTCGCCATCTTTGCGGAGTAGTACGTGGTGGCGACCGCTATCGAGCGGCACCCGAGGTGTCTGAGCGCATGCACCACTTCCACCCCCATCATCACGAAGGGTGTGGCGGAGCTGCTCTGGATTCGCTGCTGTACTTGCTGGGCGCCGTCCCATCCATGTACGAACGAGAAGGGGTACCCGAACTGTGCCATGACATCCGCTCCGGCTGCCGACAGGGAATTCGCGCATGCAGTCAACTCAGGTTCTGCAGCAAGAAACTCGTCCACACTGTAGCCGAATGTGTGGGGTCGCATGACTGTCTGCATCACGATTGTGTTCTTCGGGGCGATACGCAGGAACTCGGTTGGCGATATGTCGAACCAGCCGGGCGGCGTTATGAAGCCGACTTTGTGCACCGATGGTTTGACAGTAGACTGGCTCATAGCTAACCTCCAGCAGGGTAGAAAGACTCCACCGCTGTCGAAAGCGTAGCATGCCTGTGCACGAATCAACGCTTGCCACTGTCGGCAATAGCTTCTGGCCTGAAGTCCAATCTCGCATACGGGAGGTTAGACATGCAGGTGTTCGTGCAGTGGTCCAGATGCATCCCGGCCTGATTACCGACGGGGCATTCGGAGACTCCCGTGGTTCCCTCCTGTAGCGAGGAGAATTGCGGACGCGTAGACTGGATGGTCGACGGGCAGGTGCCCACAGGAACAGGAGGAGAACATGAACAGTACGGTTGTCTTATCAGTGGGCGACAGCTATCACCTGGGGACGGGCAAAGACCACATCATCTACGCCGGCATGCCGTCGGATAAGATATATTCTATCGTGCAGAAAAAGTGGGAGTTCTTCTATCGGGGGTTTGCCTGGAATCTGTTCTTTCCCAGAGAGCAGAGTGAGATCAGGGTGGATGGCATCAACCTGCTGGTGGAGAAAGCAGACCCGCAGCAGATTGTGCTTCGGGTTTGAAGTTGGCCATCCTGGTCTGAGTGCGGAGAAGCCGCGGCGGCGATAGCCTCGGCGTCATGGCCTTTCGGCGGCGGCGTTGCGCCCGGCAATGCGGCCGAACACGAGACAGTCCGTGATTGCGCAGCTGCCGAGACGGCAGGCGCCATGAACTCCCCCCGTCACTTCTCCCGCTGCATACAACCCTCTGATGGGATGTCCCTCGAGGTTGATTACCTGTGCCCTGACATTGATTTGAACTCCGCCCATTGTGTGGTGAACCTTCGGCCACAAACGCATCCCGAAGAACGGGGGATGTGTCATTGGAGATGCATCAGGTGGAATGGGCCTGCCGAAGTCCCGGTCGAGTTTCCCTTCGACACAGGTGTTGTGTTGTTCGACGGTAGCCTCAAGCGCTGCCGGGGGTAGTCCATAGAATGAGGCAAGTTCATCCAGCTGATTGAACTGCTTCACTACGCCTTTCTTGAGACACGAGTCAATGCTCCAGCCGGATTGCTCAACCGCTTTGCTGTCGGCGAGAGCGATGCACGGCTGGCCGGTATTGAGGATGGCGTCGGACAGGGTCTTCCTATCTGCCAGTTCGTTGGCGATTCGCCTGGCGTTGACTGCGTCCACGACTATGCCATAGAGAAACACGATGTACTCCGAGAAGATTGGTCCCACGCCATAGCCTCTTTCGTCAGGACAGGCCCATGGGCCAAGCTGTATGTGCGAGAGGTGAACGGGGTTGGCCTCGATCTTGAGGGCTTCCACCATGGCCTCTGCAGTAGCGAATGGCTTGTTCGTGCTGTCTATCTTCTCAGTCAGGCGAGGGTCCTGGGCCATCCTGAAGGCTATGTCGCTTCCGAAACCGCCTGTGGCCAGGACAACCGCCTTCGTGGCCTTGATGTATCTGTCCGTGCCTCCGGATGAATCCTCGTGGTCATACCCCTCACGCACAACCACTCCACACACCCGGCCGTCAGCATTCCTGACGAAGGTCTTGAGACACATCTGCAGCCGGACCTCTATTCCAAGCTCTCGCAGTTTGGATATCTGCTGTCTGATGATTGTTGCACCGGACACATTGAGTGCGGTGAGACAGCGAGGCACAGTATGGCCGCCAAACTGGTCCACCCTGTCCAGATACTCCACGCCAAGGTAGTCTATCGACCACTGCAGGGCTTCGTATGACCTTGCCACGACTTCACGGACCAGGTCGGGATGGTTGAGCCCCAGACCTGCCTTGAGCATGTCGGAATACATGAGCTCGGCTGAGTCTTTGATTCCAGCCTTCTGCTGCATCGGAGTAGCCGCCGCAGCAATGCAGCCATCACTGATGATTGAGTTTCCTCCGGGAGCCTTCATCTTTTCGAGGATGATTACTGAGGCACCGGCATTGTGTGCCTCTATCGCCGCCGTAAGGCCGGCGAACCCGCTGCCGACCACGACAACATCTGCGACCTCATCCCAGTGCTCCACGTGGTCTTCCGGCTCTGTTGTTGTCTTGGTCTCCGGGTTCGGTGAACGCATTTCGGCCCCCCTGCACTGCATTCCGGAGTTGCTGCCTGCCAGGGAATCCTACCTCGCCTGGAGCAGCAAGTGTGTACCTGGGCTGGCTCCGCTCCAGGCAAAGGCGTAGTCGGCCGTGGCTGTATGAAAGAGAGTCGCCCTACTCCTGCTTGCCGAATGACCACGCCGCGAGTGGCAGGAGCACAAGGCCAGAGACGGCAACAACCGTCACTTCCTGGAGGATTGTCATGGTGTGTCCCGAGGCTGTCACTCCGGCGATGTAGCCGTCAGTTCTCCCCGCGGCTGCTACGGCTTGAAGCCCTTTCTGCCGAGGAACCTTGCCTGGCTTCCCAACTCCTCCTCAATCTCCAGGAGGCGAGTCGTGGCCTCGTCCAGTCCGCCCTCCCTCATGTGGCCTGTGCCCAGGCCAACCGCATAGTCGGCAATATCGGCTCCCTCACCCCTGCTGCTGCAGGGCATGACGGCATATCCGTTCCGGTAGGCAAGGTCGACCATGTCGAAGGCCTCGGTGATGCTGCCTACCTGGTTGACTTTGAGGAGGACGCAGTTGGCCGCACCGATGTCGATGCCGCGTTGAAGTCTCGCTGGACTGGTGGTGAAGAGGTCGTCGCCCACTATCTGGACGCCGAGTTCCCGTGTCAGAATCGCGTGGCCCTCGTAGTCGTCCTCGTCAAGCGGGTCCTCGAGAATCACGAATGGGTACTCCTTGACCATGTCGCGGTACAACGCAATCATGTCGTCACGGGTCTTGTCCTCGCGCGAGTAGAGACCCTTGTACAGTCGCGTTTCCTTGTCGTAGTAGCAAGCGGCGGCGATATCCACCTGTATGCCTATCCTGCCCTCATTGCCGGAGCGCCCGATGGCTTCCTTCATGAGCGCCCATATCTCGCGATCGTGCTCGAAGACGCCCTCCTGGTCGATGAAGAGGCGGTCGATTCTGAATGTGCTGAGCCCCTTCTTCTCGAGCATGACCTCCCGGAATGCCTTCCGGACCTGCCAGCAGGCGTGAGAGGCGTCGAAGAACGTCGGGTATCCGTGGCAGTAGAAGGAATAGGTTGGCTTCTCGCCCCCCCTTTCGCCTCCTCCGTACCGCTTCGGTCCAAGCACGGCCAGCACTCCCGGAGTCGGCATGAGACACGCATCGTCGCCTCCGATATGGCGATAGAGGGGCAATCCCAGGCTGGCCGCCGCTGCCTTGAGAACCGCCGCCGAGACGGCGGCGATGGTGTTTCCGCCCAGCTTCGACTTGTTCGGCGTGCCGTCCATCTCAATCATTCGGAAGTCCACTTCGCGTTGCCGCGTCGTGTCCATCCCGACGAGGGCCGGAGCGATGGTGTCCTTGACGATGCCGACGGCCTTCTGCACCCCGTAGCCGCCCCATCTGGGGCCGCCGTCATGGATGAAGTGCACCTCGTACTGCCCCACGGACGTTCCTGCCTGCACCTGGGCGACGCCAAGAGCGCCATTTCGGGTCGTGACTCGTGCCTCGATTGCCGGGTGCCCTCTCCAGCTCCAGGACTGCAGTGCAGTGACTGACTTGATTATGGAACCGTCGTGCATCGGTGAGCCTCTCTTCTCCTTGCTGGTTAGCGACGTCGCAGAATGAGCGATACGGTGAGATCGTTCAGACTGATATTCGGCTCGGCGACTATCCCGCTGTTGAGCTTCCACAGTGCCGTGCCAGTGTCGTGTGTCTTGAGTGCTGCCTGGAGGTCTACTCCTGCCCCGGCTGCCTCCTGCAGAGTGAGACCGTCCACGATGCCTCCTGCAAGGCAGGGCATCTCCTCCATGCCGGTGGTGAACTGCGCGCCGGGGCCGTCCGTCCCGTCGGTGTCGACTGAAGCCATGACGATGCCAGGGCTGCCGGCAATCCGGGTGGCAGCGGCCACGGAGAATTCCTGGTTTCTGCCGCCGATACCTGCTGACTTGCCCACGGTTACCACAAGCTCACCGCTTGTGAAGAGCGCGCACGGTGGTTCGAACGGCTGCCCCCTCAGTTCGATGGTTCGCGATATCTCTGCCAGGTAGAAGCCGGCCTGGCTCGCTTCGACGGCTCGCACCTCCTCCGCGAGTAGACAGGACTTGAATCCGAGTTCCTCCGCCTTCTTCATTGCTGCAGGCAGTTTGGCGGTCTGCCGTGGACCCGGCATCACGCCAAACACGCGGAAACGCATCCGTTCGAACTCGTCCGCCTTGACCGAGTCGTACGCGGGGTCGGCCCTGGAGAGGAACTCGCGTACGCTTGCGGGCACCTCGTCCCATGCCCCCCACTCCTTGAGATTATCGATGGCTTGCTGGTATGTCGTGCAGTCCGGGAGTGTGTGCAGCCAGAAATTCTCGTGCATCAACTCGTGGTAGCTGCCCGGATCAATAGAGATGATGTGAATCGCCCTTGCCGGCTGAATGCGCCGCGATATCCTTCCGCCTTTCATCATGTCCAGATGGTTTCTCACGGGGTTGAGGTCCTCTGTGGGGGCTCCCTTCTCAATCTGCATGATGTGCGTGGTGTTCTTCACGTCTTCAAGTGTCACACAGGGCACGGGCATGGTGAGCGTGGAAGAGACACCGTTGCCAACGCAGGTGAAGACGAGATCGTTCGCCGTGAGCCCGCGGGTCATCTCGAGAATTCGCTCGCACCCTCGGACGCAATCCTCCTCCGGCACCGGGTGGCCTCCCAGGGTGACACCGATCCTCTTGAGAATGATTGGATGCCCTTTCTTGTCGATTACGTGCCCACCGGTGAGTCTGTCGCCCAGCACGTCCTCGATAGCTTTGGCGACTCTCTGCATGCCTTTCCCTGCCCCGAACACGAAGATGTTTCCGAGTTCGGACAGGTCATACGTATCTTCACCCGGCCGGGTTATTCCATCGGGTTCGAACTGGCTGCCACCTACCACCAGCCTGCCGTTCTCCAGGCGTACGAGTAGTCTTGTGCTCCAGTATGGGTCGGCAGACTGGAGGCCTGCCTCGAGTATCGCCAGCAGGGCCGTTCTGCCGGCCGTGTTGCCGTGCGATGCGAGGTCAGGGGCGTTCTTGATTCTCATAACGGCGAAGTCCCTGTGTACTGTGACTCAGTGGAGTGGTACTCCGCGTGGATGATGGGCAGTACGGTGCTGAAGCGAGAGTCGGCTGAATAGTGCCTGCGCTCGATACGCATGTCGTACTCGCTGCATGGCTTCCGCCTGCACACCCCCTCGGGAACGGCCATTATGCCGTGTGACACAGCGCCGGTGCAATGCAACGTAGTCGCTGAACGCTTCGTGGGAAGCCTCTGAGGCTGGCCCGGCATCGCTGGAATGGAGTCCGGAGTATGGAAGAGCGGGAACAGTTCAACTGCTCTCTCTTTCTGAATGCCTGCCTACTACTCGACCGTGAAGGGGACGGACACCTCCTCTGCGCCGTCGAGGTAGAGAACCAGTTTGTACTCGCCCGCCGGCCATCCGTTGTCCGGGATAGTCAGCGAGAACTGCACGTACTGAGTGCTATCGGCCGCCAGGGGGACAGAATCAATCAGCAGGTTTGTGACGTCCTCAAGCTCGCCGCTCACGTAGTACCATTCAGAGAGAATGCTCGTGCCCTCAGGTGCATCGCTAAGCAGTACCGAGCAGAATATCTCGAGCGTGTCGACTGAGAACGTCGTAGTCGGATTCAAAGGTCTGGACTGGCTGTCGACGCCCAGCGTCATGGTGGCTCCGGTGAGAGATGCGGAAGGGGCTGTCGTGGCGGACGAATCGGATGTCTCGCCGACCGTGAACGGAAGCGTGACTTTCTCTTTGCCGTCGACATAGAGGACCATCTCGTATTCGCCGGTGGGCCACCCATTATCGGGGCGGGTCATTGAGAACTCGATGTATCGTGTGCCGTCGGTGACGACGGGAAACGAATCGATCACGTGGTCGGTCACATCTTCGAGTTCGCCTTTGATGTATACCCATTCCGAGAGGACTTCGGTGTCCGAAGGTGCGTTGGGAAGCTTCACGGAACAGAAGATCTCAGGCGTATTGGCCTCGAATACGTTGGTTGCGCTGACAGGCTTGCTTTCGCTGTCGATGCCTGTAGCCATCGTTGCCTCGCTCAGTGAGGCAGTTGTGAAGCTGACCTCGCCGTCACATCCCAACAGCGGCATTGTTCCGATGAGGGTTGTCAGCGAGAGCAGGCACATGTGTGCGAGGAACCAGTTCATCTACCGTACTCCTGTTCTGCGTTGCGCGGGAGAGGCATTGTAGCATGTCGCTCGCGAAGCCGGGCCGGCAGGCTGCCCGAAGGGTGACAGAACCGCAGACCACCTGGCAACCACCCTTCAGAACCACCCTTCAGAAACAACCACCCTTCAGAAACTTGACAAAAGATGACGGGTCAGCGACTATACGCGCATTGTGATATATCGCGAACCGAGGTATTATGCCTCTGGCCCGCTGCGCTGAAGGGAGCCTGAACAATGAAGAGACCGGTGGCCGTCATAGTCGATGCCCCAGCAGCTGTGCCTCAGGAACTCGTCGACAAGTACGACATTGGCATCGTCCCCCTGCACGCAATCATTGACGGCAAGGACTATCCTGAGACAGAGGTGGACATGGACTGGCTGCTCCATAGACTTGAACAGAAGGGCGACGTGCCGACTACGTCAGCAACTTCCATCGGCGAGTTCCTGCTGGCTTATGACCGGGCTGCGGAGCGTGCCGACTCCGTTGTCTCGCTGCATATGACATCCAAGTTCACCAAGACCTACGAGTGCGCTGTGGAAGCCCGCAAGATGTCATTGGAGAAATACCCGGGCATGCGAATCGAGACCGTGGATACGCAGACTGTTGAGGCAGGGGAAATACCGATTGCGCTGGAGGCGGCGAGACTCGCTATGGATGGGGTCGACTTTGACGAAGTGGTGAGAAGGACGTACGAGGTGCGCGACGCGATGTGCTCTCTCTACTGCTTCGAAACGCTGTTCTATCGCGACAAAGGGGGCAGGGTATTCAAGGCGAAGCCGTGGGCCGAGGCGGAGGAGCAGAGTGCTACTGGCTTCAAGGCTATGATTGAGGTTGACCACTCGACCGACGGCACGGTTCAGCTCGTGGCGCGGGCACACATCAAGAAGCAACTCTTCAAGAAGATGGCCGCTATTGCGGCCGACAGGGTAGGAACCGGGAAGCTTGCGGGGGCAATCGTTCACATCAGGGCTGAAGAGGACGCCGAGTATCTCAAGCGCCTTCTCGAGGAGAAGGTCGACGTGGAGAGCCTGGTGATTTCTCACGGTCGCGCTGTCACTGCCATACAGAATGGCACGGGCTTCGTGACCTTCGGCTTCCACAGTCTCTAAGTTGGAGTGTGTTCCTGTCGTGTCCACGAGTGGTGCGTCCGGGTGTGGTGTCAGAGGTGTTGGTGGGTGGCAGCATGTTTGCATCGGACGGGACCGACTGACAAGGAAAAGAATGAAGGGGAGAATGATGATGCGAAGAATAGGACTGGTACTCTGTTGTGCCGTACTGCTGGTGGTTGGCGCTGCCGGCTGCGCAGGTGGTAGTACGGATACGTACAAGGTGGGATATCTCGCGTCCCAGACCGGACCGTACACAGCTCTTGGTCTGGACTCGACTGCAGGGGCGCAACTGGTAGTAAAGCAGATAAACGAGGCAGGCGGCATCAACGGGAAACAGATTGAGTTGGTACTGGTTGACGACAAGGGAACATCAACGGATAGCGCGCTCGGGGCGCAGAAGCTCATCGAGGTCGAGGGAGTGCTCACCCTGGCCTCCGCGACGGCCACAGCGCTGTCTCACTCCGTCATACCGGTACTGAACGACAACGAGACACCGGGTCTCATCATATCGGGGACGGGACTTGTGAACGACAAGCTGGGTGCCTGGACGTTCAAGCCATCGGCGAGCGAGGCGGACTATATTCCGCTGCCGCTCAGGTACTTGAGGGACGACATGGGCGCTACGACGATTGCCGCCATGATTGAGAACAGCGGCTACGGCGAGGGTGGGGAGCACTATCTGAAGATTGTTGCGCCTGATATGGGTATGGAGATTGTCGAGACTCAGTACTACGACCCCGCGGCGACTGACATGACTCCGCAGTTGGCCAATATCAGGTCGTCCGGCGCCGAATCCATGTTCATCTGGGGCAGTGGACCTGCCGGCGCGTTGGCCATCAAGCAGGCGCGCGAGATGGACATCATGATTCCGATAGCGACCACGCCTGCACAGTCCTCGCTCAGGTACTATGAAGCGTTTGCCGACTTCTACGAGATGGAGCCTTCACCCGGGTGTCTCGACAACAAGCCTTCGGTCTGGCAGCAGTTGTCTGACAGTGACCCGGACAAAGCGATGTGCCGCGACTTTGAGGCGGCGTTCTCTGCCGAGCATGGCCGCATTCCCGGGATATATGAAGCAATCGGGGCCTCGTTCATGTGGTTCATAGCTGATGGATTGGAGCGCGCCGACCCTGATCTCAGCGATCTGGCGAAGGCTCGAAGCCAACTGAGGGACGCCTACGAACAGACAGAGAACCTCAGCGTGCTTATCGGGACATACACGATGTCACCCGACGATCACTACGGCAGGGTCGTCCCCAAGGAGGTACTTGTCAGTTTCAGCGATGGTCAGAAAGTCCTCATCAGAACGCACTACGACTAGCTGAACGGAACCTCCGAGTGGACACTGCGACTGTTCTCCAATCGTTGATAAGCGGGCTCACGCTCGGGTGCATCTACGCTGCACTCGGGCTGGGCCTGTTTGTTGTCTACGGCGTGACCCGCGTGCTCAATCTCGCGCAGGGCGAGTTCGTGATGCTCGGCGGTATGCTCACTGTCAGCTTCTGCGCCATGGGTGTTCCTCTAGCGGGCGCCATAGTCCTGGCGGTAGTCGCTACCATTATCAGTGGCGCCGCCCTGTATCTGCTCGTTATCCGGCCCGCGAGGAATGCCTCGGGCTCGACGCTGGCGTTCTTGACCGTCGGCTTCGCCTACGCCATTGAGGGCATCACGCTACTTGCATGGGGCTGGGAGTACCGCTCGCTGACAAACTTCCTTGGCAGCTCGAGTATCCACCTGTGGGGCGCGACGATATTCGGGCAGGCCCCATGGGTTGTAGGCATGACCGTGCTCATGGTGGTTGGCCTCTACTTCTTCTTTGGCCGCACCATGGTCGGCAAGGCGCTGCGGGCGTGCGCAGATGAGCCACTGGGCGCACGCTCCGTCGGCATAAGCACCGAGAAGATGGCCCTGCTCTCTTTCGTCCTGGCGGCAGGGCTTGGAGCTGTCGCTGGCGCCACCATCACCCCTCTCACCATGACCGCCTACAACGTCGGCTTCCCTCTGACCATCAAGGGCTTGCTGGCAGCGCTCCTGGGGGGCCTGCACCGCGTTGAAGGCGTCATTCTGGGTGGCCTTCTGGTCGGATTCGCTGAAGCGCTCTCTGCAGGGCTGATGCCCACGGGGTATCACGACGCTATTGCGCTGGGCCTGTTGCTCGCGGTGTTCCTTGCCCGCCCACAGGGCCTGTTGCCGTCTCGAGGTGGAACGGGTTGAACCCGATTGTCGATAGAGCAAGGGCGCGTGCATCCCGCCTGGTGCCCATGCCGCGTGTGCCGCGGCTGGCGCTGGTACTGTTGGCCGTCGTGGCAGTGCTGCCGCTCCTTGGTAGTGCCTATTTGATGAGTGTACTCATCAAGGTGGGATTGCACGCCGTTATTGCCATGGGGCTCATACTGCTGACGGGACTGGCAGGCCAGGTATGTCTCGGGCAGGGAGTCTTCTACGGCACGGGGGCCTATGTGTCCGCGCTACTCTGTCTGAGGCTGGGCATCTCACCGTGGCTGGCGATGCCGCTCGCTGCGGCGGCAAGCGGACTGCTCGCGGCGCCGATTGGCCGTGCCATCTTCAGGCTCAAGGGCATAATAGTCGCGGGCGTCACACTCACGGTCAACCTCATCTTCTTCTATCTTGTGGTCAGTGTCTCTGACCTGACCGGTGGTGCGACCGGGCTCGTGCAGATTCCGCGCCTGCCTTACCCCAAAGTCATGCCGTACACGGCATTTGTGTTCTACGCGGTGTGGCTGCTCGTGGTCCTCTGCCTTATCCTCACCGTCAATATCGCGGCTTCGCGAGTCGGACGAGCGCTCAAGTCGGTCAACCTGCTTAGTGGTGGGAGTGAGGATACCGCCCAGGTGTTGGGCGTCGACGTCATGCACTTCAAGGTCGTTGCATATGTGGTTGCGGCCGTGTTCGCCGGCGTTGCAGGCAGCGTGTATGCTCACTATACAAGTGTGATTGAGCCGCACACGTTCAACGTCCAGACGTCGGTTCTTGTAGCTATCATGGTCATCCTCGGCGGTGTGACAAATCCCTGGGGAGCGATTGTAGGTTCGGCACTTATCGTAGGCGTGACCGAGTTCCTGCGTGAAGTGGCGCCCATAGTGCTTGGAGGACCAACCGGCGCGTACGAACTGGTAGCTTACGGCGTCATACTCGTGGTTATCCTGCTGTTCTTGCCATCGGGACTGTGTTCGCTCCCAGCTCGTCTGGATGAATGGCGAAGGGGGCGACGTCTGTGAGTGGACGAGAGGAAATGCGCTCGATGATTGCCGTCTCGCGGGGTGGACGTGGGACCCTTGTCGAATACCGTGGTGTCTCCGTCTCGTATGGAGAGCTTCTGGCCGTGAACGACGTGAGCTTCTCCGTGGAGCGTGGCGAGATACTGTGCATCATCGGGCCGAACGGTGCCGGAAAGACGACGCTGCTTCGAATGACGAGTGGACTTCTGCGGCCTACGGGCGGCGAAATCTGGTTCGATGGACTCAGAGTAGACAGGATGCCCGCGCACCGGATCGCCGCGCTGGGTGTGACGCAACTATTCCAAGATATTCAGCTCTTCGACAATATGACTGTACTGGACAACGTCATGACGGGCGCTCACGTGTGGACCGACGCTGGCCTTATCGACACAAGCTTGCGTCTGGCAACAGCCGTGGATGAAGAGCACCGTGTTCGCCACGCAGCAGTCCAGCAGCTCTCGCTGCTGGGTCTTGCCGGCGTGCTGCACGAACGGCCTGAGGCGCTGTCCTGGGGAGAACGGAAGCTCGTGGGGCTCGCGCGGGCGCTGCTTTGCAGACCGACATTGCTGTTGCTCGACGAGCCGTATGGGGGCCTGGATACCGAGGAGATAGACCGCTTGACCAAGATACTTGCGGCCCTGGTGTCCGGGGGGATGACGATTCTTATGGTCGAGCATCTGATGGACGTGGTCATGGACGTTGCAGACCGGGTCATTGTGCTGCACTACGGTGAGAAACTTGCTGAAGGAACCCCTGATACCATACGAGGGGATGAGCGCGTAATCGCGACCTACCTCGGCGATTAGCAAGTCAATGGTGAACTATGGGCTCTGACGATACGATTCTGGAACTGATTGACGTGAAGGCCAAGTATGGTCTCGTCACCGCGCTGGCGGGGATATCCTTCTCAGTCGGCCACGGTGAGATTGCCGCACTCATCGGCCCGCACGGTGCAGGTAAGAGCGCCGCGCTGAAGGCCATATGCGGCCTCCTTCCTGTGGTGAGTGGCGAGATTCGCTTCGAGGGCAAGGTCGTCAACGGCATTCCCATGGAGCGACTCGTGGAGCTTGGAATCTCGTATGTCGACGAAAAGCGGCTCATATTCCCGTCGATGAGCGTCTCAGATAACCTTGTCCTTGGCGCCTATCGTCGGCACCTGCGTGGTACGAACGGCCTGTCAACCGATATGTCAACAGTCTTCCAACTCTTCCCCATTCTTGAAGAGCGTCTCAAGCAGACGGCAGGCACGCTCTCAGGCGGCGAGAAGCAGATGCTGGCAATAGGGCGCGCGTTCATGGCGGGTCCGAAACTCCTGCTACTGGACTGTCCATCGCTCCGTCTTGCCCCCATACTGGTCAAGAAGGTGATGGGTGCGATATCCGAGTTGCGCGACCACGGCATCACGACGCTCCTCGTGGAGCAGAACGTCAAGGCCGTAAGCCACATCGCCGACCGCGGCTACTTCCTTGAGAAAGGGCAGGTCATCTTAAGCGGCAGCCCGCAGGAGCTGTTGTCGAACTCGAATGGCAGTCGCCTGGTCTCCTGAGCGCTACTGCCGGACGCGCACGCCGTACATGTCCATCAGACCCCTCCTGTCCATCTTGCCCGACCCTGTCTTGGGCAGGCTCTCCAGGAAGCGTATGTCTTGTGGCATCTTGTAGCCGGCAAGGTTCTCACTACAGAAGCGACGGATATCAACCGGCGTAGTGCGTGTGTTCTCGCGGGGTACTACGAAAAGGGTCGGAATCTGATTGCCCCGTCCGTCCTTGATTCCTACTAACGCCACCTCCGCAACAGCAGGGTGCGTGAGCAGCACATTCTCCACCTCTGTCGGAGGTATTTTCGTGCCGGCTGAGGTGACGATGATGAAGGACTTCTTCTCGATGTATTCCATGTATCCTTCGTCGTCCATGCGGAAAAGGTCGCCTGAGCGAAACCAGCCGTCATGCAATACCCGCGCAGTTAGCTCGGGGGCATTGTAGTAGCCTTTCATCATCTGTGGGCTGCTGCACACGAACTCGCCAACCTCACCGACGGGAACCTCGGTCCCGTCGTCGTCGAGGAGCCGGAACTCTTGAATCGCCTTGCCGGCTGTGCCGAGCTTGCGATTGTGGATGTCGCCGAAGACACTGGCGACTGCCTCGGTCGTGCCGTACACCTCACACAACGTCAACCCGTACTTGCGCTCAAGCTCCGCCATCAGGTCTTTAGAGGCCTTCGCTCCGGCGGTGAATGCCACCCTGAGGCTTGTCAAATCGCAGTCCTGCAGCGTCGCCTCGTCGACCATGGCGAGGGCGTTGAACATCGCAGGCACACCCACAAGTATTGTGGCTTTCTCTTGCTGCACAACGTCGAGCAGCTTGTATGGTGTGAAGCGCGGCATGAGCACCATCGTGGACCCTTTGAGTACTGAGATGAGTGCGACAACCGCGAGGCCCAACAGGTAGAAGAACGGGATCATGCCCACTGTGATGTCATCGGCAGTCTGCTCCAGGCCCGGCGCGATTATCGTGGCGGCTTCCATGAGTGAACTGTGTGTGTGGACAACGCCCTTCTGCTTCCCGAGCACGCCGGACGTGTAGATGATTGCGGTCTCGTCCCCCGCGTCGACCTCCATATCGGGCAGCGTCGCGGGTGCATCACGCAGGAGTTGCTCGAATAGCGCAGTGTCCCTTTCATACACACGGCGGAGTCCTCCCATCGTAGGGATGATCTCCTCGAGGGCCCTGGCGAAGCTGCGCTCGGTGAGTAGCACCGATGAGTCCGAGTCCCGCAGCAGCGTGTCGTAGTCGTGAGGCTTGAGCATCGAGTTGAGGATGACTGTCTTGCCTCCCGCCTTCACGATGCCGAAGTAGTTGACCAGCCACTCCGGGCAGTACGACATCAGCAGCGCGACGTGGTCTCCCTTCTTCAGGCCGGAGTCAAGCAGCACGTGTGCGACCCTGTTTGAGAGCTCGTCGAGCTCACGATAGCTCAGTCTCTGGTGGTCCAGGACGAGCGCCATCCGCTCCGGATACTGTTGCGCGGCCATCACAAGGACGTCTCGAATCGTCAACATGACTCTGCCTCCTTTGCATGGAATACCGTGCCAGATTCTTGCACACCAGAATTGCTGTGACAATAGGTCTATGACGGACAGGGGTTGCACCCCGGGCAGCAGAGAGGCAGGGTCAGCAGATGCGGGGCAGCAGTTCGCCGGCGAGCATTCCTACGAGCCTGGTTGGACCGATGCGCGTGCGCATCGTCACCCGGCCCGGTTTGCCCTCGACGACCTCGCCGATGACTGCGGCGTGCAGGCCGAGGGGATGCCCCCGGAGTGTGTTCAATACTCTCTCCGCGCCCTCGGGGCTGACGACAGCAACGAGCTTGCCCTCGTTGGCAACGTAGAGGGGGTCGAGTCCGAGCATTTCACAGGCGCCTCGCACATCGTCGCTCAGCGGTATCGAGGCTTCCTCGATAAGGAAGCTTGTGCCGGACTGATTGGCCAGTTCGTTAAGCGTCGTTGCCAATCCACCGCGCGTGGGGTCCCGGAGGGAATGAATGGACTCGCTCGCTGCTTCCAGGATGGCATTGACCATCCCGTTGAGAGGAGCACAGTCGCTACGTATCTCGGAGGAGAACGAGAGCCCTTCTCGTGAGCTCATGATTGCGACGCCGTGCTCTGCGATTACCCCGCTGATCAGGATTCTGTCTCCGGGGCGCGCGCGGCTTCCCGAGATGTCCAGGCCCTCGGCAATGATGCCCAGGCCGGATGTGTTGATGAACAGCTTGTCCGCTTTTCCCCGGTTCACTACCTTCGTGTCGCCGGTGATGACATTCACGTGTGCCTCCGCGCACGCGTCCTGCACGGAGCGCATGACGCGGTCTAGGATGCCGAATGGCAAACCCTCCTCAATGATGAGTGCGAGGCTGAGATAGAGCGGCGTCGCCCCGACCATGGCGAGGTCATTGATGGTGCCATAGACTGCCAGCCGTCCGATGTCGCCACCCGGGAAGAACAGCGGGTCCACGACGTAGCTGTCGGTTGTGAAGGCGAGTCGCCCCGGGGCTTCGATAACGGCGGAGTCGTCAAGACGCGACAGGATGGGGTTGGCGAGAGTGGGGAGTAGTCGCTTCTCGACGAGGTCGCGACTCATCGTGCCTCCGCTGCCGTGGGCGAGCAGCACTACGTCGTCTTGCACTCTATCGCTCAACTCAGGGTGAACTCCCACTTGCAGCAGATGCCTTCCCTGTCCGCCCGGGGAGGGACGAACACAGGTTCAACCTTGATGTTCGGGTTGAAGAACTCCGCGTACTTTCGGAGGACCGCGGCGTCGACCGTGCTGCAGATGTCCTTCTCGCGGCCCTGGCCTTCGTGTTCAAGTGCCTCAAGAATTGAGCAGCGGGTGACGGTGAGCAGACCTCTCTTTGGCGACTCCATTTCTGTCTTGTACTTAGTGACCTGCATCCAGGGGACTATCTGGAGCAGCTTGAGCACGGAGTCGATGCCGTCGCCCTGTATGCCCGCCAGGGCAGTCAACCTCTTCAGTTCATATCGCGTGGCCTTGTCCCAGGCCCACAGGTCGACCTTCAACGCAGTCTCATTGTTGATGTGCTCCTTGACTCCGAGGTACCAGAATGCGTCGATGGCGATATAGAGCTTCCCGTAGAGCTCAAGCAGTTTGCCGAGAAACTCGGGAGAGAAATCCTTGAACTCCAGGTCTGACTTGAACTCACCGCTGTAGTCGTTCATCTCACTCATCTGGCAGCGCGTCCTCCTTCGTAAATGGACTGGACTCTTCCCAGTATGTCATGCACCGAGGGAATATCGATAGTGTGCAGCGCAGGCCCCTTCGTTGGAGACCATGCAGGGCCCGACCGGGTGCTCAGGGGTGCAGCTTCGTGCGAACAGAGGGCAGTCCGCCGGCTCCGCCGCTCCCCGCAGTATGTCGCCGCAGCGGCAGCCGGGTGGCTCCGGGGATGTCTCCACCCGGATGTCGAAGGCTGCGTTGGCGTCGAAGCACTGGAACTCGGGCTGCAGGGCCAGGCCGCTGGCCGGGACTGTGCCGATACCGCGCCACTCGGCGTCGCATGGTTCGAATACCCTGGCCATCATCTCGAGCGCCACCGGGTTGCCGTCGGCGTGAACGACGCGAGGGTAGGCGTTCACGACGGATGGCGTGCCCCGTTCCGCCTGCTCTACGAGTAGCTGGATGCTGCGTAGTATGTCAAGCGGCTCGAATCCCGACACGACGCAGCCCACGTGGTAGCGCGGCGGGATGAAATCGTATGGGTGTGTGCCTATGACGACGCTTACATGACCGGGGCAGACGATGCCGTCGATGCTGGTTTCTCCACTGTCGAGCAGAGCGCGCATCACCGGAGGCGTGAGCTTGAGCAGCGACAGGATCCGGTAGTTGGCGAGTTTCTTCTGGTCAGCCTCGACGACTGATGCGGCGACGGTTGGGGCGGTCGTCTCGAATCCTATGCCGAGGAGGACAACCTGCCTGTCGGGGTTCTGCTCGGCAACCTGGAGCGCGTCACTGGCGGAGTAGACTACTCTCACGTCCGCTCCCGTAGCTCTCGCCCGTTCCAGCGTGGTCTGGCTTCCGGGCACCCTCACGAGGTCTCCATAGGTGGCTACAATTGTGCCCGGTGTCCGGGCCACAGCTATGGCCCTGTCGATGTCACGCATTGAGGTCACACAGACCGGACAGCCGGGGCCCGACCGCATGACCACGGTCGACGGAAGGAGGTCGCGAATGCCGTGTCGGAGGATGGCGTGGGTGTGCCCGCCGCAGAACTCCATGAATTGGACGGGTCTTGTGGAGACTTCCGCGATGCGCCGGGCGAGCTTCCCTGCAAGCGCGGGGTCGTGGAACTCGTCAACGAATCTCACTGACTTCTGCCAGTTCCCTGAACAACGCGAGCGTCTCTTCTGCCTCTGTCGCGTTCACGATTCCTATTGAGAACCCCGTGTGCAAGAGAACGTAGTCGCCTACCTTCACCTGCGGCGTGAGCATGATGCCTATCTTTCTCTTGACGCCTTCGATGTCTGCCTCGGCGTCATTGCCGTCTATGGATGTGATGAGCGCAGGTATAGCCAGACACATAACGGAGGTCATTGTAGCCCGCGAGGGACCGCGAGTACAAACGCGAGACGAGAATCAGTGACTGTGAATGACTACGTGGCGTGCGCCGCGACAACCGCTTGCCCCAGGGAGACACAACCGTCGTTGGACGGCAGTGTGGTGTGCAGCAACACGTTGAGGCCCGCTTCGCCCAGGAGCGCCCTCACCCTGTGTAGCAGCAGCCTGTTCTGGAAGATGCCCCCGCTTAACGCGACTGTCCGGATGCCGCTGTCGGCTGCGATGCGACTGCACATGTCGGCGGTCATCTGCGCAACTGCCTCGTGAAATGCCGCCGCCACCAGGCTCGCCGGCTGCCCGGCGTGAATATCATCCAACACGGCGGATAGCAGTGGCGCAACTCCCAGGACATACGTGCCGTCGGTCTTGTCCACCTGAAACGCGTAGCGGCCTGTCGGGGCTGGTCCGCCATGCCGATGGGCGGCCATCTCGAGTTCAACCGCCGCCTGGCCCTCGTAGGCAATCCGGTGTCGGAGCCCCGCAATGGCTGCCACAGCGTCAAAAAGCCGCCCCATGCTCGAGCAGAGCGGCGCGTTAAGCCCGCTTCCTACCTGTCTCGCGATGATATCGCCCTCGCCCTCCGCTAGCTGGCCGAGGAGAAAGGGGCTACGGTCCAACCCACCGTTGCCGAACAGGGTCATGATGTAGCCAACTGCTGTGCGGTACGGCCGCAGTGTGGCCGCATCGCCACCGGCGAGCGGAAGGTACTCGATGCGGCCGACTCTGCGGAAGGCCGCGAAGTCGCAGACCAGGAACTCGCCTCCCCAGATGTGCCCATCCGCTCCGAGGCCTGCGCCGTCGAAAGCGACCCCGATGACGGGCTCCGTCACTCCGTTCTCGACCATGCAAGCGGCGATGTGCGCATGGTGGTGCTGCACTGCACAGGTCCTGAGTCCGCGTTGAGACATGTCCTGCGCGTATCGCGTCGACAGGTAATCCGGGTGCAGGTCATGTGCCACGAGTTCCGGCTCGGCGCGGAAGAGCTTTGTGTAGAGTAGTATTGTTGCCTCGAAATGGTCCAGCGTCTCGACGCTGTCCAGGTCGCCGATGTGTTGGGAGACGAACGCGTGATGTCCTCTCGTGAGGCAGAACGTGTTCTTCGTCTGGGCCCCGGTCGCCAGTATCCGGGGCGCCTCGAACGGGAGTGCGACGGGATTGGGGGCGTAGCCGCGTGCCCTGCGCAGCATCTGGACCGTTCCATCGACGACCATGGCCACGCTGTCGTCATACCTGGAGTGGATGGGTCGGTTGTGCATGAGGAAGTAGTCCGCGATGTCTGCGAGGCGTCTCAGGGCCTCCTCATTGCCTGCCGCAATCGGCTCCTCACTGAGGTTCCCGCTGGTCATGACGAGAGGCATTTCGCAGTGCCGAAGCAGAACGTGATGAAGCGGCGTATATGGCAGCATGAGCCCGAGGTACAACAGGCTGGGGGCAACCTCATGGCATATGGACGAGCTGTCCTTCCATCTCGCAAGGACGATCGGAGCGGCCGGCGACGCGAGCAGCGAGGACTCCTGCTCCGAGACGTCGCAGTGCTGCGCCGCAACCTCGAGGTCCGGCACCATTATTGCGAACGGCTTAGCGGGTCTCTGCTTGCGCTCGCGCAGGAGACGCACCGCCTGCGGCGACGTTGCATCGCACGCGAGGAGGAAACCGCCGAGCCCTTTGATGGCTACGATGGCGCCCTTCTTGAGGAGCGTGGATGTCTGTGCCAGCGGGTCGGCGCACTCTACTGTCGCACCGTGTGCGTCGAGCAGGCTGAGGCTCGGGCCGCATACGGGGCAGGCATTTGGCTGTGCGTGGAAGCGCCTGTCGAGAGGGTCGTCGTACTCGGCCTGGCATTCCGGGCACATCGCGAACGACCTCATGGTCGTCTTGGAGCGGTCGTATGGCATGTCCGTGATAATCGTGAACCGGGGGCCGCAGTTGGTGCAGTTGGTGAAGGGGTATTGGTGACGCCTGTCGGTGGCATCGAGCAACTCCTCCAGGCAGGCCGGACATGTGGCGATGTCAGGTGAGACGAGCTGGCTCTTTCCCTCTTCGAACAGGCTTTCTCGTATCTCGAACCGCGCGAATCCCCGTGGTGGACATTCCTCCGTTGTGACCTCGTCGATGTGAGACAGAGGGGGGGCGGCCTCTCTCAGCTTGCGGAGGAACAGTCCGGTTGACCGCCGTGGGCCCTCGACCTCGATCTGCACACCATCCGACGTATTCCTCACCCAGCCGGAGAGTCCGGTATCGGCCGCAAGGCGGTACACGAATGGACGGAAGCCGACACCCTGGACTATTCCCCGGACGCGGACACCGAGACACGTTGTGTCGGAATCAGGACTCATATCAGCTCACTGCGGAGACCCGGGCGTGGCCCGGGACTCTGTCACTTCCCGTGGAGCTGGCTGCGAAGCCAGTCCACCCACTCCGCCACTCCCGCTCCGGTCTTGCATGACAGCTCGAAGAATGGCGCACTGGCATTGAGGTCGCGGACCGAGCGCTTGAACTTCTCAACGTCGAAGTCAACGTATGGAAAGAGGTCTGACTTGTTGATGATGACCGCATCGGCGTCGGCGAATATCAGGGGGTACTTGAGTGGTTTGTCGTCACCCTCAGGCGCGCTCGAAATGACGACCTTCAGGCGCTCGCCAAGGTCGAACTCGGACGGGCATATCAGATTGCCCACGTTCTCGATGATGACCAGGTCAATCTCGGACAGCGGGAGCTTTTTCAGAGCTGCATCCACCATGTCCGCGATGAGTGCGCAGGTCTCGGGCATGCTCCTCGTGTTGATCTGGACGACGGCGTCTGACGCGCCCCGTACCATCTCGGCGTCGACGGTGGAGGATACGTCGCCTTCAACAACTGCGACGCGCATGGCGGGGCGCAGAAGATCGAGTGTGCGCAGGATGACTGAGGTCTTCCCCGCGCCGGGAGCCGACATAACATTGATGGCGGCGCAGCCGTTCCGGTCGAGAGTTGCTCTGTTGCTTTCGGCCGTCGCGCTGTTCGCCTCCAGTATGTTCTGGATGAGTTCAATCTTCTTCACGATACCTCCATCTCCTTGATGTATAGTTCACGGCCTCCCGAGATGTCCACCTCCGACGAGTTGCAGTCGGGGCAGGCCCACGTTCGGCTCTCCGGCTCGAACACAGTTCCGCAGGCCCTGCAGCGGAGCCGCACGGGCAACTCCTCGAACTCGAGCTTCGCGCCCTCAGCTACGGTGTTCTGGCTCATGGGCTCGAAGTAGAACTGAATACTCTCCGGCGCGAAGCCTGTCAGGACTCCAATGACTATTCGTATCGTCTCAACCTTCTCTACCCCGGCCTCACCGGCCTTCTGCTCGACGATACTGAGCAAGCTCTCGGTTATCCCATATTCGTGCATGATGTCCTGCCTGCTGGTTGCTGTGGGGAGACCGGGACTAGGAACCCGTGTCTCGCCCTGTTTCGTCGCCTGCGACTGAACCCAGCACGCCATTTATCAGCCGTGGCGACGCGTCGCTGCCGAAGCTCTTGGCAAGTTCAACTGCCTCGTTGATGCTCACCTTGAGTGGCGTGTCGGCGGAGTACTTCATCTCAAACAGCGCCATGCGCAGTATGTTGCGGTCTATTGCCGCCATCTGCTGCACCGGGAAGGCCGGCGCGTGACGTGCTATGACTATGTCCAGCTGGTGGTGGTGTTCGAGGACTCCCTGGACCATTGCGCAGATGAAGTCGTAGGCATCCTCTGTAATCGAGTCGTCGTACATGTGGCGGGCAAGGACTTCCTCTGCCCTGTGCGTCGTGGTGTCGACTTCGTAGAGGACCTGAAGGGCGATGCTGCGCGCTTTGCGACGTGAGGCCATGCTTATGCGGACGGCGCTGGATTTTCGATCGCGGCGATGTCCTCGACTCCGGAGATGTTTATCGTCTGTGTCTCGGGACTTGTTCGCCTGACAAGGCCGCTCAGGACCGTGCCCGGCCCAATCTCGTAGTACGTCGTCACACCATTGAGGGTCATGTACTCAACAGATGGCTGCCACTGGATGCAGTGTCTGAGCTGAGCAAGGAGTTCCCCGCGCATCGCGCCCCCCTCGGTAAGGGGCTGAGCCGTTACGTTGGAGACTATGGGTGTTTTCGGAGCGCGGAACTCGAAGGACTCCAGGAATCGGTTGAACTCGTCCAGAACCGGGTCCATCAACGTCGAGTGGAATGCGCCGCTGACGTTGAGAGGGATGACCCGTCGGGCGCCTCGCTCTTTCGCCAGTTCGGCCGCTATCTCAAGCTTGTCGACGGCGCCGCTTATCACAAGCTGCCCCGGTGCATTGACGTTGGATATCTCCACTCCTGCCGCGGCACACACCTCCTGAAGCGGCGTGCGGTCGAAGGCAATCACCGCCATCATGCTCCCGGGGCTCTTCAGTCCGGCCTCGTACATGAGGCGACCGCGCTCCCGCACAAGTCTCAGGGTATCAGCAAGGCTGAGAGAGTCCGCCGCCACGAGCGCGGTGTATTCACCCAGGCTGTGACCGGCGAGAAACGCAGGTGTGGGAAACTTGCTTCCCAGAGCCTGCTGCGCTGCCTTCAAGCAGGCCATGCTTGTGGCGACAAGGGCTGGTTGCACGTTGATGGTCCTGGTGAGTTCCTCGGAGGGGCCCTCGAAGCAGAGTGTCGAGATGGGGAAGCCGAGTGTTGCGTCAGCTTCGTCAAAGACAGCGCGAGCTGATGAGTACGCCTCGTACACGCTCAGGCCCATCCCGACCTTCTGGGACGCCTGACCCGGGAAAACGTATGCGGCCCACACGGACATCGCTACTTTTTCTTGGTTGTCGAGGTCACCACAATGACTTGCCGGCCGCGGTACATGCCGCACGTGGGGCAGACGCGGTGGGACAGCTTGGGGCTCTTGCAGTTGGGGCACACATCCAGCGATGGGGTGGAGAGCGCATGATGACTCCTGCGCATTCCTTTCCTTGACTGGGATGTTTTCTTCTTCGGCTCAGCCATCTAAATCTATCTCCCGTATGCCTGGACAATCGGCCCGGCACAATGGTCTCATGGGCAAGTGCAACACGATATGTTGGCGGATAATCTCTCCTAAGTCAAGCGAGTTGTCGGGACCTATTCGCACTTCGCCGTCTTCCTCGAAGCCCTCGGCACCCCTGCGGTGGGCGTAGCGCGGGTCGGGATGAACCTGCTCTTCAATCTTGAAGTGCACCCGGGCGTCGAACTGGCGGAGACAACGGGTGCATTCCATGACGACGTTCGCCTCGCCTTCGCCGGTCAATGCGATACCGCGGCCCGTGTGAGTGAGGTTCACGCTTCCAGTCACGAGGGATGATTGGTCTTCGGGAAGGAGACTGTCGATGCGGCACGTAACGCTGCTGCCAACGGGCTGCTGGAACAAGGCGCTCACGTTGAAGAGAGCCTGTATGGGGTTTCCGGCGAGGGAGTCGGGCGTCAGCATTGTTCTGCTGAAAATGTACAACAAGCACAGCGGTGCAGGCAAACGTGATGACTCTGTCCCGTACGTGCTGCGGCCAAATGAAAAGCAGAGGGCAATCTGCTAAAATTGGCGGACATGAGCAAGACTTGCCAGGTCGCCGTCATCGGAGCAGGTCCGGCCGGTCTGGCTGCGGGGCTCTACGCTGCTCGCTCGGGTTTGAGCACCATCATCATTGAGATGGCATTTCCCGGCGGGCAGATTGCCAATGCTCCACGTGTGGACAACTACCCCGGTTTCGTCGAAGGTATCTCCGGAATCGAACTCGGGCAGTACATGCACAGCCAGGCGGAGCAAGCGGGCGCCGAGACGCTGACGGCCGAGGTCTCCTCGCTCGTGCCGGCTACGCAGGGCAGTGGAGGGCATCATGTGGTGAGGACCTCGGAGGAAGACGTCATCGCCGAGGCCGTGATTGTGGCTACCGGCGCTCGCTACCGCATGTTGGGGGTTCCCGGAGAGGCAGAACTGACCGGCAGGGGGGTCTCTTACTGTGCCACCTGCGACGGTCCCTTCTACCGTGAGAAGAAGGTTGCTGTGATTGGTGGTGGTGACACTGCGATTACCGACGCGCTCGAGTTGACGACGTTTGCCAGCCAGGTGACCGTGATTCACCGCAGGGATGAATTGCGTGCGAGCAGAGCTCTGCAGGAGAAAGCCGGGGATAACCCGAAAGTTGCTTTCCTGTGGAACGCGGTTGTCGAAGAGGTGCTCGGGCAGCCCGGGGTCAGTTCCGTGCGTCTGAAGGACACAAAGAGTGGTAGAATCTCTGAGTTCCCGGTGGACGGTGTGTTTGTGGCGGTGGGTTCTGTGCCGTCGACCGGCTTCCTGAACGGGGTGATTGCCCTCGACGAAGGCGGGTGCATCATCATCAATGAACAGATGGAGACAGACATCGCGGGCGTGTTCGCCGCGGGAGACGTGCGCCACAATTCGGCGCGACAGGTCATAACCGCCGCGGGCGACGGGGCGACCGCCGCGCTTTCGGCAAGGAGGTATATCAGCTCACTATGAAAGTCATCTTTCTGAAGGACGTATTCGGTTCCGGCGAGGTCGGTGAGACCCGCGAGGTTGCACGCGGCTACGCGAGGAACTACCTGATGCCCCGGGGGCTTGCGATTGAGGCCACTCCGAATGCCCTGAAACAGGCCGAGTCTCGTATCCGGCAGGAGCTGGAACGCAAGCAGGATCTGGCGCACAAGGCCGAGATACTCGCCGCACGTATTGAGGGACAGCAGATTGTCGTCAAGGCGCGCGTGGGAACTGAGAACAAGCTGTTTGGCTCGATTACAGGCGCGCATATTGCTGAGGAATTGAGCAAGCTTGTCGATACTCCTATAGACAAGAAGCACGTTGCACTGGACCGCCCGCTGCGGGAGGCGGGCAGTCACGACGTCAAGATTAAGCTCTCCGGCAAAGCAGAGGCGATGGTGACGGTCGTCATCGAACCGGAAACGGATGACGAGTCGTAGGCGACAGGGATGGTGGATCAGGAGAAGCTCCTGCCACACGACATCGAAGCTGAGGAGGCGCTTCTCGGCTCTCTGCTCATCGACCCCGATGCCATCCTGAAGGTCGTTAGCACCCTCAAGGGCGTCGATTTCTTCGACGGGATGCACGCGGATATCTACGACGCGTGCCTGGCGCTGTACCAGCGCAGTGAAGCCATCAACCAGATTACCGTTGCTCACGAGCTTATGCGGCTGGACTGTCTGGAGCGCGTGGGAGGGGCCGCCTATCTCAGCCATCTCATTGGCGCAGTGCCTACTTCGCTCCACGCCGAATACTACGGCAACATCGTGGAACGGATGTCCGTCATGCGCAAACTCATCATGGCAGGCGCACGGATTGCGGCGATTGGCTACGAGTCGGGGCCGGATATCGATGTCAGTCTCAGCCAGGCCGAGGATGCCCTGTTCCAGGTGCGGATGCGCGAGAACTCCCGCGACTTTGTGTCAATCCGGGACGTGCTTGGCAAGTACTTCGACCAGGCGGGGCGTACGGATGACGGGGGCGCCGGTGGTATCCCCCACGTCAGGACCGGCTACGCCGGCCTTGACGGGCTGCTTGGAGGGCTGCAGCGATCTGACCTGATTGTACTCGCGGCAAGGCCGAGCATTGGTAAGACAACGCTCGCGCTCGATATCGCCCGTCGCGCTGCTGTGCAGCAGAAGGCCTGTGTTGCGCTGTTCAGCCTCGAGATGTCTGCCGAGTCTGTCGTGCAGCGGATGCTTGCCGCGCAGGCGGACGTCGATTTCTGGCAAATCCGGCTGGGCAAGTTCTTCGAGGTGGAAGAACGAAAAGTGATGGAGGCTGCGGGAAGCCTGGCTGAGGCCGCGGTCTTCGTGGACGACACTCCGCAGGCTGGTACGATGACAATCAGGAGCAAGGCGAAGCGCCTGGCTTTTGAGCGACAGCTGGACCTGGTCATAGTCGACTATCTCCAGCTCATCCAGGGTGAGGGCAGGAAGGAAACGCGCGTGCAGGAACTCAGCCAGATTACGCGTTCGCTGAAGTTGCTTGCGCGCGAGCTTGATGTGCCGGTCATCGCCGTATCACAGCTCAGCAGGGCGGTGGAGTGGCGCACGTCGCATCTGCCACAGCTTGCAGACCTGAGGGAATCGGGTACAATCGAGCAGGACGCAGACATAGTCGTGTTCATCTACCGGGAGGACAAGTACGTCACGGAAGAGGAGTGGAACCGACTACATGACATAATGGGCGAGCCATATCCGAAAGGCATCGCCGATATCATTATTGCCAAGCACCGGAACGGCCCGCTGGGGCAGATCAAGCTTCGTTTCGTTGACCGTTCGGTTCGCTTCGACAGCCTGGAGCAGGGGACGGCTGCCGCCCCGCTCATCTAGGTGGGATTCAAGTAATATGCCGGGTCGGGTTCCGTACTCAGCGGCGCAGCCGGGTGGGTTCACCCTGGTTCCAAGTTCGTACGTCAGCCAGCTCATGCGCCAGGTCGAGGACCCGCTTGAGTTGAAGGTTACCCTGCTCGCGTTCTACCTCTTGAGCCGTGCACGCGAGTATCCGGCATATGCCACCCGGGCGGAGTTGGAACTGAGAGCGGCCTCCATCCTCGGAATTGCCGGGGAGGCGTGTGCGCAAGGACTGGATGCTGCAGTGCAGAGGGGAGTGATTCTGAGGCTCGTCATCCCTCTGGAGGGACAGGATACGGAGGTCTACTTCGCCAATATTGAGGCCGACATCGTGGCCATCGAGGAACTCAAGGATCGATTGGCATCCGGAGGCACTGCTGTCGACTCCGTTCCGGTGCAGAATATCTTTGAGCTGTATGAACAGAATGTCGGCATTGTCAGTCCGATGATTGCGGAGGAGTTGAAGGATGCGCAGCGGACCTATCCTGCCGCATGGATCGAGGAAGCCTTCCGTGAAGCTGTGCGCATGCGTAAGCTGAACTGGAAGTACATCTGTCGCATACTGGAGCGCTGGACAACAGAGGGCAAAGACAGTGGAGCGAATAGACCAGGTGTTGGGCCGATTGACCGGGACAAGTACATCAAAGGCAGATATGGACACCTTGTCAAACGCTGAGCCCGGATACCAGGAGGCTGGTCCTCCGCGCGACGATGAGTGGCAATGCCCGGTGTGCCGGGGCGCCGGCTTCGTGCATCCTGTCCTGCCGTCCGGCGCGCCTGACTTCTCGAGGGTTGTTCCCTGCCGCTGTCGGACGGTGGAGTTGCTCAAGGAGAAGCAGGGGCTCCTGGAGCGGTACAGCAACCTGGGCTACCTCTCACACTATACTTTCGAGACGCTGCGTTCCGGGGGACGCGTGGGGGCGTCGGAGCACTACCGGAGGGCGTGCGAGGCCGCGCGGCGCTTCGCTGACAGGCCGGAGGGCTGGCTTGTCCTGGTTGGGCCCGTGGGAAGCGGAAAGACACACATCGCCTGTGCAATCGCCAACTCACGGCTTTCCATTGGAGAGTCCGCGTTCTACGTCGGTGCGGCTGATCTGCTGGACCATCTGCGCGGGGCTTTCAGCCCGAGCAGCGAAGTGAGCTATGACGAGCTTTCCGAGCGTGTGAAGAACACGGCTCTCCTTGTTCTGGACGACGTGCGGGCGGAGGGAGCGACCCCGTGGGCGCGGTTGAAGCTGGAACAGATACTCAATCACCGCTACAACATGAAGCTGCCGACGGTGCTTACGACCGACACGGCCGTTGATGAGCTTGATTCCCGGCTGAACGAGCGGTTCCTCGATACCGAGTTCTGTGCCGTCATTACTCTGGGAGAGCCGCGTGGCAACGGCATTGACGTGCCGGCCTTGCCGGAAGGCCTCAGACAGGAGACGTTCGAGAGCTTCGACTACAGGCGTGTCGAGTTGTCCCTGGAGGAGCAGGAGAATCTTGAGGTGGCCTACAACCTGGCCGTCGAATTTGCCCACCACCCTGAGGGATGGCTGGTCTTCGCAGGAATGAACGGATGTGGAAAGACACACCTGGCCGCTGCTATCGCCAATCACCGGCTGGCAGAAGAAAGTCCTGTGCTGTTCCTGGTTGTGGCCGACCTGCTGGATTTCCTGCGGTCAGCATTCGGCCCTGAGAGCAAGGTGTCGTACAGCAAATTCTTTGAAGAGGTGAAGCAGAGTCCACTGCTGATTCTGGACGATTTCGGCGAGCAGTCCAGCACACCGTGGGCGAGGTCAAAGCTGTTCCAGCTCATCAACTATCGCTACAACGCGCGGCTGCCAATGGTCGTGACTACCGAGCAGTCACTTGACCAGATAGAGCCTCGCATCAGCTCGCGCTTCGCCGACCCTCGCTTTGGCACGGTGTTCAACATGCTCGCGCCACACTATAATGTTGACGGGTACGGCCGGCGCGGGGACGGACGCGCGTAGTACGTCCACTGGTTGGCTCCCGGCTGGCACGAATGCAATGGGTGCTATCGCACTGATAGTTGGCGGGTATCTCCTTGGAGCGCTGCCGTTCGCGGTGGCTCTTGCCGTGGCGAACGGAATCGACCCATCCGATGGCGGCGACATCCATGTCGCCTTGTGGCACAGGGTTGGGAAGCTACAGGCTGCTGTAGCTGTCGTTGTGGATTTCGCGAAGGGTGTCTTTCCCGTGCTCGTTGGGTTCGGGTTCTCGCTGCCGATTATCGTGGTGGCCCTCTCAGGCGTAGCCGCTGTAGTCGGGCAGATGTGGCCGCCACTGCGTGGCCATGGAGAGAAGGGCAACAGCACCGGTGCGGGTGCGCTCATCACCCTCCTGCTTCTGTATCAGGCGTATCTTCCTCTCTTGTGCGCGGGGTTCTTTGTCGCAGGTGCGGCCCTCAGATTGATGGCGCTGTCGTCATCCAGTCCTGAGCGTCGCAGCCCCGGGCACCCGCTGTCACTAGCGCTGCCCCTGGGTATGCTGCTCGGATTTGTGGCTGCCCCTCTCGTCTGCTGGCTGACGGGCCAGCCTCAAGGCCTTACGTGGGGTCTCGCGCTCATTCCCTGCGCCATCGCTGCCAGGCGGCTCACCGCAGGGTTGCGCGTTGACATGTCCGTGGGCGCCCGGATGGATGTGGTCCTGCTCCGGCGCCTGCTCTTCGACCAGGGGCTCACCGCAGCTGACTGGTAGTCGTGTGGGGGATAGCTTAAGTGGGGGGGGCGCAACCCTGTCGGCCTTCAAACGGGAAGAGCTTCACGTGAGTGATCTCACACCGGCGATGGGCGTTCACACGGACCCGGGCATACTCGGGCTCGCCTGCTACTCCACATGAGGCGTGGCATACTGTATGCCCGCGCCGGACGCGGCAGCATGTGGCCGGGGCGGTTGCGTATCTGCAATCAAGGAGGGGAATCACCATGCGTGATGACACAGCGTACGGTCTGGATGGCAGGACGGCCATCGTCACAGGTTCGGGTTCAGGTATTGGGAGAGGAATAGCACTTGAGATGGCGAACGCCGGCGCCGATATCGTCGTTGCCGAGCTGAGGGTGGAGGCCGCAGAGGAGACGGCTGCAGGTGTCCGCGAGATGGGCAGAAAGGCGCTGGTCGTCGAAACCGACGTGACCAGTGAGGACAGCGTGAGACTGATGATGGCGGCGGCAATGTCCGAGTTCGGTGGTGTGGATGTGCTTGTCAATAATGTGGGCAGCCTTGGACCGGATGGAGAGAAGACTACTCTGGTCAACATGAGGCTCGATTTCTGGGAGATGTTGCTCAAGGTCAACCTCACGTCTCAGTTCATCTGCAGCAAGGCGTTCATAGGCTACCTCCTGGAGAACAGCCGCAAGGGTTCCGTGGTCAACATAGCGTCTCTGGCCGCGATGGTTCCCTATGAGGCGTCGGTGGCATACGGTGCTGCCAAGGCCGGCGTGGTCAGCATTACGCAGACTCTTGCGAGCGAGTACGGCAAGGACAACATCCGCGTGAATTGCATCGCGCCGGGGCCTGTACGGACGCCCCTGGTGGAGGCCAGGTACAAGGGCCGTGATGAGGTGCGCATCGCACAGAACCGCTTCAGCCCTCTTGGCCGGTGGGGAGAACCGGATGAGATCGGGCGTCTGGCGGTGTTTCTTGCGTCGGATGCATCGAGCTACATCACGGGGCAGACCGTGATTGCCAGTGGCGGATTGGTCCAGTTCATGACGAAAGTGGTCTGACGGCAGCGCGAGCTTCGCGTACGTGCGGCAAATGGTTGCCAGTCCTGTGAGTGGTTGCTAGAATACGCGGGAGTTCGCGCATGATAGACGGGCCAGTTCTCGTCCTCAATCAGGGCTATGAGCCCCATGATGTGTGTCGCACCCGCCGCGCCATCGTGCTGATGTTCTGCGGCAAGGCAGAGTTCATCGAGGACAGCAGGGGCGAGATACACACCGTCTCCACGTCCTTCCCGATACCATCCGTCATCCGGCTGACACGGCGCGTGCGGCGCCCCTTCATTGAGCGCCGTCTCACGAGACAGGAGGTCTTCGCGCGCGACAATTTCACCTGCCAGTACTGCGGGCGCGAGACGCGTGAGCTCACACTTGACCACGTGGTCCCGCGCAGCCAGGGGGGCGGTCATTCCTGGGAGAACGTTGTGGGCGCGTGCAGGCTATGCAACCGTCGAAAAGGCGGCAGGACGCCAGAGCAGGCGGGCATGAAGCTGCTGAGTGAGCCGAAGGCGCCGCGTGGCTACGGGTATCATGTGCCGCACCAGTACTTCAGTTCACACGTCGAGTGGAGGAAGTACCTGCCGTACTTGGAGGACATCAGCCCCGGGCTTCAGAACGCTGTACCGCGTCCAGGGGTAGCTCTTTAGTCATCGTCTCAAACTGCACGGTGACGGTTTCCTTCAGAACGTTGAGCGAGGAGACCCTGCCAGGCCCGAACTCGGTATCAACCTGCCTGTTTACCTTGGGCATGCGCGACTTGACTTCGGCGTACATCGCCTGCTCGTAGTTCAGACAGCAGAGCAGGCGGCCGCATACGCCTGATATCTTCAAGGGGTTCAACGCGAGGTCCTGTGTCTTGGCCATCTTGATGGAGGACTGTGTGAACTGGCCCAGGAAGGTCTGGCAGCAGAGCCGATAGCCGCATTTGCCTATGAGTCCGCAGAGCTTGCCTTGCTCCCGTGGGCCGAGCTGTCGCATCTCGATGCGGGCGCGCAGCACCCTGCTGAGCTCGCGGACGAGCTTGCGGAAGTCGACCTTGTCGTCTGACCGGAAGAAGATGGTGACGTGCCTCTCATCGTCGTATCGTGCGGCAAGCGGATGCATCCGGACGTGGAGCTGTCTGGCCTTCTCGCGGCAGATCTTGAGAGCTTCGAGCGACCGCTCGTCCGTTCCTGCGGCGATGACCACGCGAGGCCGTGGCGCCTCTTCCTCCTCCTGTGCCCCGGGTGCGGCCTGCAAGTCTCTGAACGATGGTTCCTGATTCTCGCTCTCTGTCCGGGAAGAAACGTCCCCTCCATGTGGGGTCCCGGGCAGCTCAGCGTCCGCCATGGTCATTTCCCGTCCACTGGTCTCATGGGGTTGGGACTCAGGACTGTACGCTGTTTCCTCCGGCGGTAGCTCGCCGGCTGACTGCGTGTGCGGTGGTGTTTCGCCTCCGACGTGGTCTACTGGGCCGGCGTGGCCGCCGGTCTCATCCTGCTCGCGCTCCGTGGCGGGCGCAACATCTGCCGCATGCGAGGAGTCAAGTGCCTGTTCGTCGGCCGCAGCTTCCTCTTCCGGCTGGTCTACGGGGTCGGCGTGGCCGCCGGTCTCATCCTGCTCGTGGTCTGTCGCGGACGCAACCTCTGCCGCACGTGAGGAGTCGAGTGCCTGTTCGTCGGCCGGAGCTTCCTCTTGCTGCTGGTCTACGGAGCCGGTCTGCCCTTCAGAGCCGGTGTCCCCGCTCTCTGCCTGCGTCGCGGACGAGGCGTCCCCGGGGTCTGGTTCGTCAGCTGTCTCTGTAGCCGCCGGCGAATCCTCTAGCCCCTGATTCGCGCCTTCGGCAGTTGGCTGTCCCAGCCCGTCATCGTGCTGCTCTTCCTGTTCTTCGTCTATCCTGTCATCCCGGTTCATGGAGTCACATTCTCGTCCTGGAGAGCACCTGACGGCACGCCGCCGCTGCCTGCTGCCTTCGCGATGCGCGGTATCGTGTAGACGAGTGAGTCAAACACGAGGCGGGATATGACATTGAGGTCGAGGTTCTCCCTCGCCTCGTTGAGCTTCCCGATGGATTCGCGTATCTTGTGCAGGCTCAGGCTCGCGGCCTGCTCGTTCAGGTCGTTGACATAGTCTACGTCGACCACGCTCTCCGCGCAACCGCTCTTCACGACGAGCAGGTCACGCCACCACGTGGTCCAGACAGCGAGCGTCTCCAGAACGCCCCTGGGGTCTCTCTTGTACTGTGCGTCAAGCTCTCGTGCGAAGTCGAACCTCGGAGAGCTGCCCATGTAGATGAGCTGGATTATGCTCTCGATGCGGGCGGCGCGGTCAGCGAGCACGGACTCGTCCGTCAACGCAGATATCGCCAGCCCTGTTCTGCCCTGCAAGACACGCGCTATGAGCGCTGCATGTTCAGGGTCCGCGCCCCTGGTTTCCACCAGGTAGGTCTCCAGCTGAGGTGCAGGCATCGGCCGCACGTCTATGCGCTGGCAGCGAGAGACGATGGTCGTGAGTAGCCGGTTCTCGTTTTCCGCCAGCAGCATCCAGACTATGTTGGGAGGAGGCTCTTCCAGCGTCTTGAGGACGCAGTTGGCAGCCTCGCCTGTCATGGAATCGGCGTTCTCGATGAGCAGAACCTTCGTCTTTCCCTCGTACGGCGGAAGGCTGGCCGTGTGCTGCAGCCGGTGTATCTGATGCAGACGGATGGTGCGTCCCCGGCGTCCCTCTTCAGCGTCGGCGTCGGTGTCTTCGGCTCCCGCCGGGTCTTCGAGCGTTTCTATGTGGATGTCGGCATGCTTGCCGTCGAGGATACGGCGGCACGCGCGGCATTCCCCACACGGCCTCTGCTCGCCTTCACAGTTGAGGGCGCAGGCCAGGTCGATAGCGAACGTCCTCTTGCCTACGTGTTCTGGTCCCACGAACAGGTAGGCGTGGTGCACGTTGCCTTGACTGATGCTGCGAGACAGCAGTTCGACGCTGCTCTCCTGCCCGACTGTGTGCCACATGTCTACAGTTCGTCGTGTCCGTACAGGTCTTCGTTTGTCTCGCGTCGCCGCACGACACGCGCGTTGCCACGGTTCACGAAGATGATGGCCGGACGAGGGATAGCGTTGTAGTTGCTCGACATCGGTACGCAATAGGCGCCGCACACCGGCACTGCAATGACATCGCCCGGGGCCATGCGCGCCAACTGGATATCCTTCACAATAATGTCGGAGGACTCGCACAGCTTGCCGGCTATGGTGATGGTGTGCACGTCCTGCTCTCCTGCCTTGTTCGCGACGAGCGCCTCGTACTTGGCGCCGTAGAGAGGAGGCCGGATGTTGTCCGACATGCCGCCGTCCACACAGACGAACTTCCTGACACCCGGTATCTCCTTGGTGGCGCCCACTGTGTAGAGAGCAACTCCTGCCTGCGCAACGATGGCGCGACCCGGCTCGATGGTGAGCCGTGGTGGCAGCTGGCTCTGCTCCAGGAGCAGGTTGGACATCGTGCTGACGATGGCATCCGCGTACACGGCAATGGGTGGAGGGTTGTCCTCAAGTGTGTAGGCGACGGCAAAGCCCCCGCCGACGCCCAGCTCCACCATGTCGAAATCGTATGACCGCTTCATCTCACGCGCGAACTCGAGGACGACGCGGAGCGCCGCCTCGAACGGAGCCGTCTCCGGAATGGGTGAGCCAAGGTGGAAGTGCAGCCCGAGCAGGTTGACGCTGCCGAGCCGCATCGCCTGGACGACTGCCTCCTCGGCCTGTCCTGTGCTCACGGGTATGCCGAATTTGCTGTCCAGCACACCGGTGGTCGTGAACTCGTGCGTGTGCGGGTCGACATTGGGGGTGAGCCGCAGGAGTATGTCCTGCGAGATATTCCTCTCTTTCGCGAGTTCGTTGAGCAGATTCAGCTCGTGCATGCTGTCCACGACGATGCGCCCGATGCCCCAGTCCAGCGCCTGCGCAAGCTCCTCGGGACCCTTGTTGTTCCCGTGGAAATAGACGCGCTCCGGAGGGAAGTCGACAGAGCGCGCTATCGCGAACTCGCCGATGGAGACCACGTCGAGGCCCAGCCCTTCTTCCATCACCAGCTTCGCCATGGCCCTGGTGAGGAAGGCTTTCGCGGCGTAGCAGACTACCGTGTCAGGATAGCGGCCTCCAAAACGCTTGACGAACTCGCGGCACTGGTGCCGGAGCATGGCTTCGTCGAACACGTAGAGGGGCGTGCCATACTCCTTGGCAAGGTCGTACGTATCGCAGCCACCTATCGTGAGGTGGCCTGCCGAGTTTATCCCCGCGTCCCTGGGGAAAAGCGCCAGCCGGGGTACATGCCGGGTGGTTGTTGTCATGGGGTAGATGGTACCGTCGGCCAGTCTCCGCGTCAACGTTGTGGAAGGCGCCGGTAGATGGTTTGTGATTCTCTCCGTCCACGGGTTTGCGTGTCGGTGTCTCCTGTAGGGGCGAGGCATGCCTCGCCCGCCGGACTTGATCGGTTCAGGCGCGGACTGCCGGACTGGCTGGCGGTCTCTGGTTGCCCCATCGCGGGGTGGAACGCGAGAAACCGCTGCTCGCTGCGCCGAATCACCCGTACTGCCTCTTAGGATTGTCATCGTCGAGTTGCCATTTGATTGGGTTCTCGACTATGTAGCGCCTGACCTCCTGTAACGCCGTCTCATTGCGAATGACGTGCTCGTAGTACGAACGCTGCCACAGCCGGGCAGCTGGCGTGCCGCGCAGCTCATTGAGGCGTCTGGTTACCGCTGACTTGAATGCGCCGACGATGTCGGCGAGTGTTGGAATTCGAAGCCGCGGACGACTTCCTCCCGGCAGGCCTCCCCGATTGGTGGCGTTCCAATCGTTGTCTGCCGTTGAGAGCAACACGATGCCATGGAGATGGTTTGGCATGACAACGAACTCGTCGAGAGAGACGTGCTGGAAATGAGCAGGAATGTCCGACCAACACTGTGAGACGAGCAGGCCAAGGCGGTTCAGCAGGCTCGTGTTGTCAGTCACTTCTCCGAAGACACAGCGGCCCTGTGTAGTCCGGACGGTCACGAAGTAGGCGCCGTCCTGGGAATAGTCGTAGTCCGGCAGGCGTACCAGCCGGCGAGTCACCGGCATGACTCGGCCTGCAGAGTCGCCGCGTTCCTGCATGTATGAGATTGTACAGGCCGACATGGGGCCGTGAGAATGGCGTCGACGGAGTGTCTTGCGCGAGAGGGCGGGCGAGGCATGCCTCGCCCCTACAGTATATGAGCGCCGGAGCGGCGCGGAACCTCTGTGTCCGCCCGTTGGGGTGGGTGGTGCAGGTGGCCGTGGTCGTGTGCGGCCCCTACATTCAGGCGGCGCCGCGTCCGCCGCGCACGTGCAATATGTCCCTGCATCGTGGATCACCCCACCTTGCCACCGACGGGCGGACACGGAGGTCCGCCCCTACATCACGAACCACCACCATGTCCCCACGGGCAACCATGGGCTTCCTCTTGACCTTTGGTTGCCCCACTGGCCCGTTCGCGAGGCGGCACTGCGGCCCCGCGTGAATCCGCGTTACAAACAGGCCTTCAGAGTGGTAAAATCTAGCGACGAATTCGTGATAGCCCGGGCGCGGGTCTGCGGAGACCGCTTCTCCCGGAATGCTGACAGGAGGCGACATGGACCAGGGGGCTGTTGGCATCGTCGGCGCCGGCGCCATGGGGCGTGGTATTGCCCAGGTCTCAGCCGCTGCCGGCTATGAGGTCATTCTCAACGACACGACCGTTGAGCTTGTGGAGCGGTCGCTGGACCGTGTGGCGAAGGACCTTGGCCGCCTCGTAGAGAAGGGCAAGCTGGAGGCCGGTCAGCGCGACGAACTGCTGTCACGCGTTCGCAAGAGCAACGACCTCGCGGATATGGCGCAGGCCGATATCGTAGTTGAGGCTATCTACGAGGATATCGAGGCCAAGAAGAAGGTCTTTGCCGCGCTCGATATGTACTGCCGCGAGGACGTCGTCCTCGGAAGCAATAGCTCCTCGCTCTCCATTCTCGACCTGGCGATGGCGACGAAGCGTCCCGAGAGCGTCGTGGGCATCCATTTCTTCAACCCCGTTCCGCTCATGAAGGGCGTTGAACTGGTGTGCACCATCGTAACGTCGTTCCAGACGCTTGAGGCCGCCCGACAGTTCTCCGTCTCGCTCGGCAAGCAGACCTGGGTGGCGAAAGACGCCCCCGGCTTCCTGAGCACTCGTCTGCTTATTCCCTACCTGTTCGATGCTATGCGGCTGCTTGAGAGCGGCTTTGCCTCGAAGGAAGACATCGACACGTGCTGTGTTCTCTCTTTCAACTACCCGATGGGGCCGCTGACGCTTGCGGACCTCATTGGACTGGACGTGCTGCTGAATATTGGCAACGGCATGTACGCGTCCTTCAAGGACCCGAAGTTTGCGGCGCCCGTGCTTCTGGAGAAGATGGTCACCGCGGGACAGCTTGGCCGCAAGGCCGGGAAGGGGTTCTACGACTATAGCTAGTCCACTCGGCGGGTCCAACGCGTGCGGAGCCGGGCGCGGCCTCGTGTCTCAGTGCTGCGACTGCTGTCGCCGCGCAGGAGAGAAGGAATAGACGCAATGGAAGAGAAGCACAAGGGACTCATCTTCAACGACGTCCCGCGACTCGTCAGTCTGCCGAGCCACTTCGTCCCGGTGCCGTTCTGGGTGACCCCGGAGATGGGGCCGGACATGAAGTTTGGTGTGGCAGCTGTGGACGTCAGCAAGCTTGTCGGCAGGTACATCACCGATGCGCACGCTCACGACTGCGCGGAGGTCTACATGGCGCCCTCGCCCAATCGGGGCGACATGGTCTTCGAGATAACGCTTGATGACGAGATATACACGGTGGAGTCGCCGATGACGGTCTATGTCCCGGCTGGCGTGAAGCACAGGTTCAAGACGCTGAAGGCTGACCGCGAGGGGAGCTATTTCTTCGGTATTCTCCTCGACATGGCGAAAGCGTAGCTTTCTGCGGGGAGGCCGGCATGTCCGGACAGGCGTCGAGTGGCAGGTCCACGGACGGCCGGCGATGAGAGACTGACAGCAAGGAGGGAAAGCTGGCATGCTTGAAGTTCGTTTCCATGGTCGTGGGGGACAGGGTGCCGTCACGGCCGCGAATCTGCTGGCAGCTGCCGCACTACGCGATGGCAAGAAGGGTGTGCAGGCCTTTCCACATTTTGGTGGAGAACGCAGGGGCGCGCCCGTGGCGTCGTTTGTTCGCATCGCGGACGAGGAGGTACGCCTTCGGAGTCGCGTCTATCATCCTGACATAGTTGTGGTGATGGACAGGCAGACACTCGAGTCTACCGATGTGACAGCGGGTGTGAAGGAAGGCGGTACCATCCTTATCAACAGTCGCAAGAAGCCGACCGATTTCGACTTCTCCGACAGGTTCAGGGTGGCGGTTGTAGATGCTGCAGGCATCTCCATTTCCCGGAAGCTGCTGGTGAGCGGCATCCCGGCCCTGAACACGCCCATGCTTGGCGTTATCGCGAAGATGACTGAGGAGGTCTCCCTGGAATCTATCATGGAGGTCATCAGACGGCAGTGGAAGGGAAGGATTGGTGAGAGCAACGCGGAAGCTGCAAAAGAGGCGTACGAGAAGACGGAGGTGAACCGCTGATGGAGCGCTACGAAGCCGATACGACGATTTCGTATCCCTGTGTCGGTGCGGCGGGGAAAACCGGTGGATGGCGTGACTTCAAGCCGGTCATCGACCAATCGAACTGCATCAAGTGCCTGCGATGCTGGGCGTACTGCCCTGAAGGTGCGGTACTCCGCGGCGAGGACGACTCAGTCAGCATCGACTATGACTACTGCAAGGGCTGCGGCATCTGTGCCCTTGAGTGCCCGAAGAAGGCCATTACCATGGAGAGGGAGGACTAGCGATGACGACGATGTTCGACGTCGGCAACAAGGTGGCGGCGAAGGCTGTGCAGCTTTGCAGGCCCGAGGTCATCGCGGCCTACCCCATCACCCCGCAGACGGTTATCGTGGAGGAACTGGCCAGGATGGTGGAGGCAGGTGAACTGTCTGCTGAGTACCTCTGTGTGGAGAGTGAGCACAGCGTGATGGCGGCCACCTGCGCGGCCGCTTCGATGGGTGTTCGTACGTTCACCGCAACCTCGTCGCAAGGGCTTGCTCTGATGCACGAGATGCTGCACTGGGCCAGTTTGTCCCGTTTGCCTATCGTCATGATAAATGTCAACCGGGCGCTCGGCCCCGGTTGGAGCATCTGGGTTGATGAGACCGATTCGATGTCGCAGCGTGACACGGGCTGGATACAGATGTACTGCTCCACGGCACAGGAGATTTTCGACACGGTCATTCAGGCCTTCAAGCTGGCGGAGCACAAGGACGTGCAGCTGCCAGTGATGATCAGCTATAGCGCCTTCACCATCTCACACACGATGATGCCGGCGGATATCCTGTCGCAGGAAGAGGTGGATGCCTTCCTGCCTGCGTTTGAAGCGTATTGGCGGCTTGACTGGAGAAACCCTGTCACGTTTGGCAACGTGATATCGGACGAATACGCGATGGAGAAGCGCTACACCATGTATCGCGGGATGGAGGCTGCGAAGCAACTCATCCCCGAGATAGCGCGGGAGTATGAACAGACATTTGGCCGTTATCACGGCGGCCTCATAGAGGAATACCGTCTGGACGATGCCGAGCATGTCATCCTCGCTATGGCGGCCATCGGCTCCGAGGCGAAGGTTGCTGTGGACAACCTGCGCGACAATGGCCACAAGGTCGGGCTTGGGCGCATGCGTGTCATAAGGCCGTTCCCTGATGAGGAACTGCGGCGTATCGGAAAGGGTCGCACCCTTATCGCGCTGGACCGGAACATCTCGGTCGGCTCCGGCGGCGTCGTGTACCACGAGACGCGGTCGGCTGTCCTGGGCGTTGAAGGCTGCAAGGTATACGGATACCTCACCGGGATTGGCGGACGCGACGTGACGTTTGAAGACATCGAGGGTATGGCGTTGAAGGTCATCAATGGTGAGGCGGACCGGGATGTCGTTGGGTGGTGGGACCTCAAAGACACGGGAGGCAAGTAGATGGCTATCAAGGACCTGGCCAGACAAGAGCTGATGCATCCCGGCGCGGGCTCGTGCCCGGGCTGTGTTGACCTGCTGTCGCTGCGCATGACGCTGAAGGCGCTCGGCGAGAAGACGGTACTTGTGGTTCCCGCCTCCTGCACTGCGTCCATCCAGTGCTCCTATCCCCAAACGCCTTTCCAGGTGCCGGTGCTGACGATGGCGTTCGCCGCCGCCGGCGCGGCCGCGTCCGGTGTCGCAGCGGCATTGAAGAGGCTGGGCGACGACGGTGTGAACGTGGTTGTCTGGGCGGGCGATGGCGGTACGTACGACATTGGCTTGCAGGCGATGTCCGGAGCGATGGAGCGCGGCACGAACTTCATATTTATCTGCTACAACAACGAGATTTACTCCAACACGGGCATCCAGCGGTCGGGCGCGACGCCGTTCGGCGCATGGACGACCACCACGTGGACGGGCAAGAGCGAGCAGCGTAAGGACATGCTCGGCATCGTGCTGGCCCACCGCCTGCCGTACATCGCGAGCGCATCACCCTCGTACATCGAGGACCTGTACCGCAAGGTGCAGAAAGCAGCAAGCATCAAGGGTCCCAAGTACCTTGAGTTCCATGTCCCCTGCGCGCCGGGCTGGCGTTTCCCGATGGAACAGACGGTTGAGATGGGCAGGCTGGCCGTCGAGTGCGGCGCATGGCCGCTGCTGGAGGCTGTGGACGGCAAGGTGACGTTCAACCTGCGCTCGAAGCAGATACTGGACGGGAAGTATGAGCGCAAGCCCATCGAGGAGTACCTGAAGCTGCAGGGTCGCTTCGCGCACCTGTTCAAGCCGGAGCGCGACGAGAAAGCGCTTGCCGAGATAGAGCGCTGGCTGGATGCAGAGTGGGAGCGCTACAGGCAGCTTGTCGCATGCGGCGTTGCTGTGGGGGTGACATAAGAGTTCGCCAGCGGATCTGTCTCGCGAATGAATCGCGGGCCGCCGGGATTCCGGCGGCCCGTTCTGTTGTGTGGCTGGCGGAATGTGGTTCGGCGTAGGGGCGGACCTCTGTGTCCGCCCGTTGGACTTGATTAGTTCGCGCACGGATTATCGAGCTGCCTGCTACTTGTCACACGAGCCAACTATCTGTAGGGGAGGGGCATGCCCCTCCCGTAGCCGAGACGGCGCTCAAGCTTGGTGCGAACACCGTGTCCAGGAATGAGTGACGGGCCACCGGAATCCCGGTGGCCCGTTTTGTTGTGTCGAACTGCTCGCGAGTGTGCGCCCTCGACTCGCCGGAATTCGTTGTAGGGGCGGACCTCTGTGTCCGCCCGTTGGTGTGAGGAGTGGGGTGGTTTCGAATGTAGATACCGTCTTGCATGTCAAGCTGCTATAGCTATGGCAGGGTCGAATGGGCTTCCGTTCTTGAGCACTCCGAAGATGATGTGA